>CAKZJK010000374.1 GCA_936942565.1 uncultured Caulobacter sp.
GACGGGCCCGCCGATGGCGGGCAAGTCCGTCGAGGCCTTTTGGGCCATCAGGCGTCCCAGATGCTTCGGGTCGAAATTCATGACTTGATCTCGATGGCCGGAGCGGCCGGTTGGGCGGCGACCGCGGGGGCCGCGTTCTTGGTCAGGCGCTCCAGCACGGCCGCGCGAGCCCCGAACATGTCGACCCGCCCGTCACGCAGAACCAGCAGCTTGTCGGCGGCCTGCAGCATGCTGGGCTTATGGGAGACCACGACGATGGTCACGCCACGGCTCTTCATCGCGCGCAGGGCCGCGAGCAAGGCTTCCTCGCCTTGCTGGTCAAGGTTGGCGTTGGGCTCGTCCAGCACCACGAAGGCCGGATTGCGCAGCAGCGCTCGCGCCAGGCCCACGCGTTGCCGCTGGCCCACCGAAAGCGCCACGCCTCCTTGTCCCAGTTCGGTGTCGTATCCCTTGGGCAGGCGGACGATCAAATCGTGCGCGTCGGCGGTCTTGGCCGCTTCGATCACTTCCTCGTCGGTCACGTCGGGCAGGAAGCGGGCGATGTTGTCGCGCACGGTGCCGGCGAAAAGCTCGGTGTCCTGCGGCAGATAGCCGACGTGCCTGCCAAAATCGCTACGGTCCCAGCCAAAGACATCAACGCCGTCAAGACGCACCGCGCCGTTGAGCGGCGGGTAGACGCCGACCAGCAGACGGACCAGCGTGGACTTGCCCGCGCCCGACGGCCCGATGATTCCGAGGAACTCGCCGGCGGGCAGGGAGAAGTTGATGCTGGCGAGCAGCAAGCGACCCGACCCCGGGACACCGTAATTCAGGCCCTCGACGGTCAAGGCGCCCTTGGGCCGAGGCAGATTGGTCGAGGCCCGGGAGGGCTTGTAGTCCCGCAGGAGGGTGTTGAGCCGCTCGAACGCCTGGCTGGCGCCGATCAGGGCGGACCAGGAGGCGACCACCCGGTCGATGGGGGCGAGCGCGCGCGCCGACAGGATCATGTTCGCGAAGAGGAGGCCCGCGCCGATCTTGTGGTCGATGATGAGGTCTGCGCCCACGGCGATGATGAGGACCTGGACGCACATGCGCAGGAACTTGATGAGGCCGCCCCAGAAATCGGACTGGCGCAACGCCGAGGCGTTCTGGGTCATGGTCTGGACGCGGAAATTGGCCCATTGCCGTCCAAGCGACGACAGCATGCCCATGGCTCGCACGACCTCGCTGTTGCGAAGACCCGCCTCGGTGAAGCCGTAGCTCTTCAGGGCGGCTCCATTGGCCTCCTTGATGATGGGCCGCGTCGTCCGGTCCTGGATGAAGGCCAGGATCACCAACAGGACGCCGCCGATGAAGGTGATCGCTCCGATCGCGGGATCGATCACGAACAGGATGATCATGTAGATCGGGATCCACGGCAGATCGAAGAGGACCGCCACGGCCGACCCAGTCAGGGTCTGGCGAAAGGTGTCCAGATCTCGCAGCGCTTGCGATCCGGCGTTCTCGCGACGAACCACGCCGTCGAACAGAGCCGCGAAAACATGTCCGGAGACCTGCTGGTCCAGCACTACGCCGAAGTGCGCCAGGATCCTGGACCGCAGGTTGTCCAGCACGCTCGAAACCGCGAACACGGCGATCGTGCCGGTCGTCAGCACGAGAAGGGTCTCGAAGCTGCCGCTGCTCAGCACCCGACCATAGATCTGGTTCGTGTAGATGGGCAGGGCCAGGTAGAGCATGTTCGAGACGAGGCTGAACAGCGCCGCGTACATGATCGCCGGACGCCCCTTGCGAAGCGCCAGCGTCAGCAAGGTGTCTTCCTTGGGGCTGATCCTTGGATTCATCTGACGCGTCGCGGTCCCCGGGTCTGCGAAAATTCCGGCCGAGGCTGGGCCCAGCCTTCGGCGCGAGGGCGGAGCAATGATCCTCGTGCCTTTTGATGTCAATGATGATAGTATCATTTTTGATGACAAAGGCAGCTCTTATGACGACGTCAACATCGAGCGGGACTCGAGCTCGGAGCGACGACGTTAAGGGGATCTTGAAGGCCGAACTGAAGCGCCGGGGGATGACCTATGGCGATTTGGTCGCGCGGCTGGCGGCGCATGGTGTCACCGAGAGCGAAGCCAATTTGCGCAACAAGATCAGTCGCGGCTCCTTCACGGCCGCTTTCTTCCTGCAGTGCCTGATCGCGATCGGCTGCGAACACATCCAGATCGCCACGCCGCGCTCCAGCGCCCCCCCACCCTCCTAGGGATACCTCGCGCCCACGCGTGGACTTGTTGATCTGTGGACACGAGGACCCGTGGGCGCGCGGCGACCTGGACACGTGGACAGGGCGCGCAAATCAGACGAGCCTCGGGGACGCCAAGGTCGGAGGTCTTGATGCGTGGACAGGACCACGCGCCCTCACGTCCACACGAGGATTCTTCACATGAAGATCATCGCCATCGTGAGCCAGAAGGGCGGAGCCGGTAAGACCACCCTTGCCGTGCACCTGGCCGCCCGCGCGGCGGGCGATGGCCTGCAGTCGGTCATCGTGGATCTTGATCCGCAGGCCACCGCCTCCTCCTGGGGCGACTGGCGCGGCGGCGACAATCCCGTCGTGGTGGCCGCGCCGCACACCCGGCTTGAGGCGACCATCGCCGCGGCCCGCGACGGCGGCGCCGACATCCTCTTCATCGACACCCCGCCCTCGGCGGACGCCGCCGCCGTCGCGGCCGCCAAGATCGCCGACCTGGTGCTCATACCCACCCGGGCGTCGGCCTTCGACCTGCACGCCATCAAGACCACGGGCGAGCTGATGAAGATCGCCCAGAAGCCGGCCTATGTCGTGCTCAACGCGGTCCCTCCCCGCTCAGCCGCCCTAGTCGAGGAAGCGGCCGAGGTGATCAAGAGCCTATCCTTGGGGTTGGCGCCGGCGTGCCTCGTCGATCGCGCCGCTTTCCGCCACGCCGTGATCAGCGGACAGACCGCCGTGGAGTTCGAACCCGCCAGCAAGGCGGCGAGCGAAGTTCAAATCCTCTACACGTGGATGTGTGGACAGGTCGACATGCCCACAAGAAAGTCCCCCAAGGCCCGCGCCGAGAAAACCAGGAACGTCGCATGAGCCCTCGCCCCAGCCTCGCCAGCCGCCTGGCCGCCGCCGCCGGAGCGCCCTCCCCCGTCCCGGCCCCCGCCGCGCCCCAGGAGGCGCGAGCGCCGGACGTCGACAAGACCCCCTCCCCCGTCGCCAAGGCGCGGCGAGGAAAGACCATGATCGCCGGCTATTTCTCGCAGGAGATGGCGCGGGCCATAAAGATGCTGGCCGTGGAACGGGGCGTGACGGTTCAAGCGCTGATCGGCGAGGGTCTGGACGCGGTCTTGCGTCAGCATCAGCGCCACCCCTTCGGCGAGCGCTAGGCGTCGACCATGGTCAAGCGCAAGGATCCGAACACCGAGTTCGATTTCTTCATCCCGTTGATGCACGACGTCCCGCTGAAGGATCAGCGGGAGACGATGGAGCGCCCGTTCTTCAGCCTGCAGAAACGCAAGCGCCTGAAGCCGATCGAATACGAAAGCCCCAACAGCGACGTGTGGGTGAAGGTCGAGGCCATGCCCGCCTACGGCATGGCGACCATCTGGGACGCCGACATCCTGGTGTGGGCCGCCGCAGTTCTCAATCACATGAAGGTGCAGGGCGTGAACGACCTGCCTCGCACCTTGAAGACCACCACCTATGACCTGCTGCGGGCGATCAAGCGCGACACCAGCGGCCGCGGATACCAGGAACTGCAGGCGGCCCTGCAGCGGCTCGAGACCACATCGATCCGCACTTCGATCCGCGCGCCCAAGCGCCGGACCGAAGCCCAGTTCGGCTGGCTGGACGGCTGGACATTGGAGGTCGATCCGGAAACGGGTCAGCCGCGGGGCATGACCATCACGCTCTCGAACTGGGTGTACGAGGGCATCGTCAACGAACGATCCCTGCTGACCATGCACACCGACTACTTCCTGCTGACCGGAGGGCTGGAGCGCGCGCTTTACCGCATCGCGCGCAAGCACGCCGGCGCCCAGCCGGAGGGTTGGACGTGCCGGATCGAAGTGCTCTACGACAAGACCGGCAGCGACAGCCAGCCCAAGGAATTCAATCGGATGCTTCGCAAGGTGGTCGAGCGCAACCAGCTGCCGGAGTACCTATTGTCGTTCACGCGCACGCAGGACGGCTCCTCGGCCCTTCACGTCGTCCATCGTGACGCCGCGGACCTGGCGTCGGCCAAGGCGGAGCTGGAAGCGATGAACGAGGATTGAAAGGGGTCTCAGAACAAAAAGTCCTTTCTTTCCAATGACAAGGATCTTGAACCTTGGGGGACCCGTCGTGGTTTCACCCACCGAAATCTCGTGAATTGCCCCAGAGCGCCGCGAGCTTCTCCGTCAACAATGCCTACTAGACGGCCAATTGGCCGGGTCTAGGCAAGATCGACGCCCGAGTTCGTAAACAAAGGGGGGTTTGATTCGAGAGGCGGGGGTCCGTCGTGGGATCACACACCGCTGATTTTGTCCACAGAGCTGTGGATGGAATGAAGGATTTGGCCTTCGACTATCGTGGGATCACCCACCTTTTTATCGTGGGATTGCCCACCTTTCTTCGTGGGATCACACACCAAAACACGTGGGATCACACACCTATCCCTCAGCCATCTATATGATTTTAATAAGAAAAAGCACCTCTGTTTGGCCCTTAACTTATTTAACTTGTATCTAACAGTACCTCTTAACAGGCAACGAGACGCGGCGCGGATCACGCCAACGCCCCGGTTTTGGGCCTAAGAGGGCCCAACCGGGGCTATGACCAAGGTGGGTTATAGGGATCGCCTTGACAGGGCCGCGGGGCTGACCAAACCAGGGATGCCTGCCTCGCCGACACTCGGGACCTGAATGAAGATCGCTTTCCTGGATCCCACGCCCTTACGGTACACACCCGAAACGCCACTGCGCCAGCCTCTGGGGGGGACCCAGTCCGCGGCATGCTTTCTATCCGCGGAGCTGGCCAAGCTGGGCCACGACGTCTCGCTGATCAACGCTGGTGGATCCGGTGATCACGTGCTGGGTGTGCGGTGTCTGCCCTTCGATCAGGAGAATCCAGCGGCGGGCCTCGACGATCAAGACGTCGTCGTCGTTTTGACGTCCCCGATGGCAGCCCGGCTTCGACAAGCGGGTGTGCGCGCGCGCTTGATCAACTGGCAACATAAGACCGTGGATAATGGGTCGGTCGCGCCGTTCGCCGAAACGGACGAGCGCGAAGCCTGGTCGGACACCGTCTTCGTCAGTGATTTCCAGAAAAACAGCTTCGCCGAGAAATGGGCGATGGATGGCAAGGTGCTTCGGAACGCCATATCGCCCGCGATGGAGGCCAAGCCCCGGATCAAACCAACCTTCGCGGAGCGCGGCGAGGACCCCGTGCTTGTCTATGCGAGCGCTCCTGGCCGGGGGCTGGACTTCCTTCTGATGTCGTTCCCAACTATTCGGCGATATCTGCCGAACGCCAAACTGAGAATATTTTCCGACCAGTCAATGTATCAGGTCTCTTCTAAAGAGGACGAATACTTCGTCTATTACGAGGTCGCCAGAAACTTGCCGGGCGTCGACTATGTGGGTGGAGTATCTCAATCGGATCTCTCGGACGCGCTGCTCGAGGCCGATATCTGGGCCTATCCCACGATCTTCGTCGAAACGTCCTGCATCGTGATGATGGAGGCGGCCGCCGCGGGATGCCTCCTGCTCAGCAGCGAGATCGGAGCCCTGAGGGAGACCGCCAACGGGTTTGGCCGCTTCATGCGGATTCCCACGAGCCGAGCTCTGTGGTCTCTGTCCTATGCGCGTGGCGTGGTTTCCGAGGTCCGGCGCATCAGGACCGATCCGGACGGATATAGGCGGTTTCTAGAGCGTCAGATGACCGTGTTCCGAGAGACCTGTACATGGAGCCGCCGCGCCCAGGAATGGAACGCGTGGCTGACGGCCAATCGGGACGGCCAAGCCTAGGTCGCTCCGATTTCGAAGTAACAGCAACCGCCAATACCGTGTTGGGCGCGATGAAGAACATGAACTTTGCGATCTACTATGTCGGCGACGGCTACTCGACCGACAAGAAGATCATGGGGCGCCAGAACGCCGGCAAGACCATGATGAAGGGCATCGCGCGTCGCTGGAAGACCAACGAGATCCATGGTTTCGGGGCCCGCGCCTCGGGCGCCGCGATGCTCAAGCAGCTTCAGGGTGACGGGTTCGCCGGAACCCTGCGTTGGCGCGAAGCGCCCGGCGACAAGGTGCTCGAGCAGCTGGGCGCGGTCTATTTCCCAGGGCCCGTGACCAAGGACATCGCCAGCGCGCGCAATGGCCTGGGCGCGAAGTCCTACAGTCTGTTCGGGGTCACCCACACGCTGTCCTCGACCGGCGCGATGGACATGATCAGCGAGATGGTGCTGCCGCCTTTTCGGCCCTGGGACGCGCTGATCTGCACCTCGACGGCCGCGTTGAGCGTGGTCTCGACGCTGCAATCGGAGTTCGAGGCTTGGTTCGCCGAGCAAACTGGCGCCACGCGTTTCAACGCGGTCGCCACCCCCGTCATTCCCCTGGGCGTGAACGCTCCCGACTTCGCCCGTGACGAGGGTCAGATCGCGGAGAGCCGCCGATCCCTGGGCGTCGCGCCCGACGACGTCGTCTTTCTGTTCGCCGGTCGCATGACGTTTCACGCCAAGGCCAGCCCGGTGCCGGTTTATCAGGCCCTGGAAGAGGCCTGCCGGCGGACGGGCAAGGCCTTGGTGTGCATGGAGGCCGGGGTCTACCCCAATCTTGGCATGGCGGCCGCGTACGAGGAGGCGCGCCGCGTGCTGGCGCCGAGCGTCAGGTTCATCCAGGTCGATGGTCAGGACATGGCCCGCTATGCCGCCGCGTGGCGAGCGGCGGACGTCTTCGTGTCCCTATCGGACAATATCCAGGAGACCTTCGGCATCACGCCGCTCGAGGCCATGGCCGCGGGCATCCCGGTGATCGTCAGCGACTGGGACGGCTACAAGGACACGGTCCGGGACGGCGTCGACGGCTATCGAATTCCCGTCGTGATGCCGATGCCGGGCGCCGGCGAGGACCTGGCGGTTCGTCACGCCCTGGGACAGGATAGCTATGACTACTATATCGGCCGCGTCAGCATGACGACGGCGGTCGATCTCGCCGCGCTGACGGATCGCATGGTCGCGCTGGCCGAGGATCCGAATCTGAGGCGAAGCCTTGGCGAGGCCGGCAAGGCGCGGGTGCGTCAGGAGTACGATTGGCCGGTCATTCTGGACCGCTACGTGGATCTCGTCCAAACGCTGGGGGAAATCCGCCGGGCCGCTCCGGACGAGCCGATCTTCTGGCCCGCCCGTCCGGACCCCTATCGCCTTTTCGCCGATTATCCGACGCGAGGGGCCGAGGCGGGCTTGAAGGTCGTGGTCGACCCCGAGCGCGCGAAATCCATCACGTCGTTTCTCGACCTGGGCGTGGCGAAATATGTCTTGGATCCCGTCGTGTTGCCGGCCGAGACGATCCTGGAGCTCCTCGCCGAGGCCAGTCGAGAAAGTCATACGGTGGGAAGCCTGGTCGGGGAGGGAGCGCGCGCGGCGGCCAGGCTTCGGGCCTTGATGTGGTTGTGCAAGATGGGGTTGCTCGATCTGCGTCCCTAGGGGCGCGGCGGGAGAGGCTTGACGGGCATTCCTCGACGATGAATGGAGGGCTGCCGATGCATGAGGCGGCTCGGTCACTTGAATCACGGATCTTCGGTCCTTCGCGCCCGAAGCAGGCTAACGCGCCTATCGGAACCAAAGGACGCCATGACGGCTGAAGCCCAAACCGAAGCCATCGATCCGGTCCGGGCCGAATTCGACGTCGAGTACTATCTGGCCACCTACGCCGATGTCGCCGCGGCGGGCGTGGATCCCTTCGAGCACTTCATGACGTTCGGGTGGCGCGAGGGCCGCAACCCCAGCAAGCGCTTCATCATGGCCCCCTACCTGGAGGCCAATCCGGACATCGCGGCCGCCGGCGTAAATCCCTTTGCCCACTATATCGTGACCGGGCGAGGGGAGGGGCGCTCGCTCAAGATCGACCTTGGATTTCGCTATGAGATCCTGAAGGTCGCGTCTTCGCTGGACGAGCGTGTTCGCGCGCTTCGCGAAAGTATCCCCGATCCGGAGCCGACGGACGTCGAGAAACTGGTGTCCGCGCTTCGGCAAGTGGGCGCGCCCACACGTCTACACGTCACCATTAGTCACGATGACTTCACCGCCAACCTCGGCGGCGTGCAACTGTGCCTGACCCGGGAATCCGAGGCGATGCGCGCTCTCGGCGCGACCCATATCCACCTCTACCCCGCCGCGCCTGGGCTGGTGATCGAGTTCGAACGCCTGAATCCAATGGTTGGCGTACTGATCAATGGCGAGCGGGTGGGTGTCTTTTCGCCCGAGACGCTGGTGGAGCGGCTGGGCCCGTTCGCGACCGGCATGACACCAACCTTCGCCGTTCACAGTTTCCTGGGCCATGGCATCGTCGCCATGACCGCGGTCCTGCGCGCCATGGACGCCAAGGAAGGATTCTTCTGGATCCACGATTTCGCCAGCGTCTGCGCCAACTACGCCCTGATGCGCAACGACGTGGCGTTCTGCGGCGCGCCGCCGCCGGACAGCCCCGCATGCTCTGTGTGCCTCTATGGACGGCGGCGACGCATACACCTGGCCGAGCACGCCCGGTTCTTCCAGACCTTCGCCATGACCGTGCTGGCCCCGTCCCAGGCCGCGCTCGATCTGTGGCTTTCGAGCTTTCCCGTCAGGCCCGCCGACGCGAAGGTGCATCCGCACGCCAAGCTAAGGAAGCGAAAGACGGACGGGGAGGGCGGGGATGTGGGAGGCCCTCTGAAAGTGGCTTTCCTGGGCATGCCGGCGCCGCACAAGGGCTGGCCGGTCTTCGAGCGCCTGGTCGAGCGTTTCGTCGATGATCCGCGCTACGAGTTCCATCACTTCGGCAAGATCCAAGATCCGACCGTCGAGGCCAAATTCACCGCTGTCGAGCCCGCGCCGGGCGTCGCCGAGCCCATGGCCGCGGCGGTCGAGGCCGCCGGGATCGACGTCGCCCTGATCTGGTCCCTGTGTCCGGAAACCTTCTGCTTCACCGCCTACGAGGCGGTGGCCGGCGGCGCCAAGGTAGTGACCAATCCCGACGCGGGCAACGTGCCGCGCTTTGTCGCCGAGACGAGGAATGGCCTGATCGCCGAGGACGAGCACGCCCTGATGGCGCTGTTCGCGCGCGGCGATGTCCTGTCGTTGGCGCGGCGGGATCACGGGCGAACGCTCTACAGCCTGAGCTACAGCAAGATGAGCGCCGATTTCATGGCGGAGGGTCTGTCGTGAAGGTTCTCTGCTTCTCCAGTTTCACCTTCTCTTACCTGGATCGCGCGCGGGTGCTGTTCCATACCCTGCGCCAGCATCACCCCGACTGGGAACTGGTGGCCCTGATCACCGACCGCCCGCCGCCGGGCGTTGAGCTGGATCTGGGCGCCGAGGCCTTCGATCGGGTGGTCTGGGTCGAGGACCTGGATCTGGGCGGCCAGGCCTGGAAGTCGTGGCTCTTCAAGCACGACGTGGTCGAGGCCTGCACGGCCGTGAAGGGACCGTTCCTGCACATGGCCTGCTCGAGCGGCGCCGACGTGGCGATCTATCTGGATCCCGACACGGCGCTGCTGAACCCGCTTAGCCCCCTGCTGGACGAGCTCCGGGACAACGAGATCCTGCTGACGCCGCATCTCCTGCAGCCCGAGGAGACCCTGAGCGCCGTTCTCGACAACGAGGTCTCCGCCCTGCGCACGGGGATCTACAACCTCGGCTTCGTGGCGATCCGCACCCAGGGGGAGGGGGCCAGGTTCGCCAAGTGGTGGAACGACCGGCTTTTGACCCTCTGCTACGACGACATTCCCAATGGTCTGTTCGTTGACCAGCGCTGGTGCGATCACGTGCCCGCCTTCTTCGAGAAGGTGAAGGTGCTGCGCGACCCCGGCTATAACGTCGCCAGCTGGAACATCAGCCGCCGGCGGGTCGCGATCGACAAGTCGGGACAGATCACGGTCAACGGCCATCTCCTGCGGTTCTGGCACTTCACCAAGCTGGGCCCCGTGGGCGATGCGATGACCAAGCGCTACGCCGGGACCAACCACGAAGTCCACGAGATCTGGAACTGGTACAAGCGCCTGATCACACGCTTCACCGACGCCCGGATCCCGGGGCGATACTGGGCCTATGGGACGTACGCGGACGGTCGGGCTATAGCCAAGGCGCACCGCGAGCTCTACCGCGCGCGGGGCGACCTGCGCGACGCCTTCCCAGACCCCTTCGCGGCCGGTCCGGACAGTTACCAGGCATGGCTGTTGGGGGCGGGGCTTTTTGAGCCCGCCACCTGACGGATGAGTGAATTGAACGCGGGACGAAAGGCGGGGGCCATGGCGCCTAGGGGCAAAGCGAAAACCAGCACGGCGGCGCGCCGCCAGGCCCTGGTCGTGGCGGGCATGCACCGTAGTGGCACGTCGGCCATGGCGCGGTTGCTGTCCCTGGTCGGTGGGGCCTTGCCCGAGCGGGTCATGGATCCTGGCCCGGACAATCCCCTGGGCTACTGGGAGCCTTGGGAGATGGTCGCCCTGGACGACGCGATCCTGCGGTCGATCGGATCGCGCTGGGACAATGTCTTCTCCGTCGTCGACAGCGACCGCGCCTTCGCCCTGCGGGATCAATTCCTGGACCAGGCCAAGGCGTTCCTGAACCTGAACTTCGGTGACCAGGACCTGATGGTCATGAAGGATCCGCGCTCGTCGGTCCTGACCCGTTTCTGGCGCCAGGCCCTCGATGAGATCGCCGTCGATCCGGTCTACGTGATCATGGTTCGCCACCCCTTCGAGGTGGCCGAAAGCCTGAAGGCGCGGAATGGAACCTCCCGCGAGACCGCGCTCCTGCTATGGACCAGCTACATGCTGGCCGTGGAGCGTGACACCCGGGACGCGCCGCGGATCTTCGTCGACTATGGACATCTGCTGAACGATTGGCGCGGCGTTCTCGACCGCGTCGAGGCGACGATGGGCCGGATCCTGCCCAACCGCACCGCGGAGGCGGCGGCGGAGGTCGAGACGTTCCTGTCAAAGTCGCATCGCCATCACGAGGCCGACATCGAGGCGCTGGAACAGCCCGGAGTTTGGCCAGGCGCGGCCAAGACCTACGCCTGGCTTCGCGCCGCGGCCCGTGGCGGCGCGCCATCGACCGCGCCCTTGGCCAAGGTCGAGGCCGAGCTGACCGCGCTCGAGGGCGCGATCGGCTTCGCCATGGTCGACATGCGTCGCGAGCTTGACCAGTTGCCCATCGCCAAGGCGGAGGCCGCCCAGGCGCGCGAGGCCGAGGCTCGAGCGACTTTTCTGCTTGAGGACGTTCGCCGCGAGGCCGAGACCGCTCGGGAGTATTCCGTTCGATTGCACGCGGAAGCCGACCAATGGAAGCGCGAGGCCGAGGCCGAACGGGCCAAGGTCGAGATCCTGCGGGAGAGCGTGGCCCTGAGGGAGGCCGAGGCGGGAATCCTCCGGTCCCAACTCGCGACGGCGCGCGCCGAGGCCCAGGCCCTGCTGGACAGCACCAGTTGGAAGATCACGCGCCCGCTCCGCGCCGTTGTCAGGCGTCTGAAACGTGGTTGAGCGCCGGCTTTTTACCCTTCTCGGCCTTGTCGCCCGCTCCTAAATCAAGAGCGGGGAAGGGGACTCACACCATGTCGACGCAACCCTCGACGGAAACCGACCGGGGCTGGCTCGGACTGAACCTCTCGCCGTCGAGCCTGACGCGAGGGGTCCTTTTCGCGGGCCTGTTGTTCATGCTGGGCGCGGCCCTTCCGGGCCATATGTCCTATGACAGTCTCGCCCAGCTCCACGAGGGGCGCTTCGCGACGCGCAATACCTGGGGGCCGGCCATGTATGCCTGGCTCCTGGGCGTCTTTGACGGCGTGGTCCCTGGCACGGGGCTCTATCTCGTATCGAGCGCGGCGCTGTTTTTTGGAAGCTTGTCGTCGCTGCGGGGGCTCCGGCCCGCGATTTCATGGTGGGGGCCCATCGTCGCCGCCCTGTTGGTCTTCTCGCCTCTGGCGATGATCTATCAGGGCGTGGTCTGGAAGGACGTCTTCTTCGCTAACCTGGCCATCGCGGGCTTTGTCGGGCTGGCGCACCTGCCGCGCCTATGGACGCGTCCCGGGCCCCGCTGGCTTCTCCTGATCGCCATTCTCCTGTTGTTCGCCACGGCCTCGCTGGTGCGTCAGAACGGGATCATCGTGGTGGCCGTCGCGGCCGTCGTTCTTGGCGTTTTGCGGCGTCACGATGGCTGGCTTCGCGCCCTGGCCTGGTGTGTCTGCGGCTTCCTTGCCGCCCTGCTTGTCGCCCAGGCCCTGGCGGTCGTCGCTCAGCCAAGGTCATCCGGGCCCGATAAGGCCAGCGGCATCGGCATCCGTATCGTCCAGCATTACGACCTGATCGGCGCGATGGCGCATGATTCCACCTATCGGCTGCGTCATATCGAGGCCGCGAACCCAAACGCCGCCGCCGCGATCAGGCGAGGCGTCGCCGTCTATTCGCCCGAGCGCGTGGACTTCCTCGAGCGGGATCCGAAGTTGGGGCCCAGCCTCTGGCCGCTTCCCAATTCCCTGGTAGGCGCGGAGTGGCGCGACCTGATCCTGGATCACCCGAAGACCTATCTGGCCCAACGCATGGCCGTCTTTCAATGGGTGTTCCTGACGCCCAAGCTGGACCGCTGCCTTCCTGTCTTCGTGGGGGTGGATGGTCCGCTGGCCCTGACGTCTTCCTTGAAGATCGTCGGTGGCCAGGACCCGGCCGACATCGCTTTGGCCAACTACGCGACCTACTTCTACGGCACGCCCGTCTTTTCCCACGCCTTTTACGCCGCGATCGCCTTGATCGTGATTGGCCTGCTTCTGTGGCGTGGCGACGACGCCGACCTGGCGGTCGCGGGGTTGTTGACGGCGGCCCTGGCTTTCGCCGCCAGCTTTTTCGTGATCTCGATCGCGTGCGACTATCGTTATCTCTATTTCCTCGATCTCTCGGCCATGGCTGGCCTGTTCTATCTGGCCCTCGACCCGAGCCTGGCGCGCCGGAAATCCAGGAGCCCCGCGTCATGAAGCGCTGCTCTTTCTTCTTGATCCTGGCGGGGGTTGTCGTCCTCGCGGCTTGTGATCGGCCCAAGGGCGCGCCCGAAAGCTATCCCAGCCCAGTGGACCTGGCGACGGCCACGGGGGCGGCGTCTCCCGCCGTTCCGGTTCCCGCGCGGGCGGCGGCGCCG
>CAKZJK010000375.1 GCA_936942565.1 uncultured Caulobacter sp.
ATCTACCAGACGATCGACAAGTACATGCAGGCCGTTCGCGACGACGCGCCCTGGTGCCCGGACAACATCGAGTTCATCCGCCGCGTCAACGGCCTCGACGGCATCGAGGACGTCAAGCGGATCGTCTTCGACGCCCGCTACCTCGTGATGGGCCTGGGCGACGTCTATCTGGGCGCGCCGGTGGCGACGCCGGTCGATCCGCGCCACCGCCTGGTGACCACCAAGTACAACCCCGCCCGCACCTGGACGCCGCCGAACGTGGTCGGGATCGGCGGGGCGTACATGTGCATCTACGGCATGGAGGGCCCGGGCGGCTATCAGCTGTTCGGGCGCACGATCCAGGTCTGGAACACCTGGCGGCAGACCGACGCCTTCACCGAGGGCAAGCCATGGCTGCTGCGGTTCTTCGACCAGATCCGCTTCTTCCCGGTCAGCGCCGAGGAGTTGACCGAGTGGCGGCGCGACTTCCCGCTGGGCCGCCGCCAGATCCGCATCGAGGAGGAGACCTTCCGCCTCTCGGACTACCGCGAGATGCTGGCGGAGAACGCCGACGGCATCGCCGCCTTTCAGGCCAGGCGCCAGGCCGCCTTCGACGCCGAGCGCGCCGACTGGGAGGCCAAGGGCGAGTTCGCGCGTGTCGAGGCCCTGTCCAGCGTCGCCGACGCCGTGGAGGACGCCGAAGCCGTCGAGGTCCCGCCGGGCGCCGACCTGGTCGAGGCTCCGCTGGGCGGCAATGTGTGGAAGGTTCTGGTCGAGCCCGGTCAGCGCGTCGAGGCCGGCGGGGTCATCGCCATCATCGAGGCCATGAAGGCGGAATGCGACGTCGCGACGCCCGTCGCGGGCGTGGTCAGCGCCGTCTACGCCCAGCCCTCGCAATCCATCGCGGCCGGCGCGCCGGTCATCGCCGTCACCCCAGACCTGGAGGCCGCCGCGTGAGTTTCGCGCGCCTATCCGTCAAAGCCATCGCCAACGCGATCAACGCCGGCGCCAGCGCCGTCGAAGTCGCCCAGGCCACCCTGGACGGGGTCGCCGAATATGACCTGATCCAGCCCCAGGTCTGGACCCTGCGCCTGCCCGTCGAGGCCGTTCTGGCCCAGGCGCGGGCGGTCGAGGCCCGCGTCGTCGCGGGCGAGGACCTGCCCTTGGCCGGCGTCCCGTTCGCGGTGAAGGACAATATCGATGTCGGCGGCCTGCCGACCACCGCCGCCTGCCCGGCCTTCGCCTATACGCCCGACCGGTCGGCCACCGTGGTCGAGCGGCTGGTCGCGGCCGGAGCGGTGCTGATCGGCAAGACCAATCTCGACCAGTTCGCCACCGGTCTCGTCGGCGCGCGCAGCCCCTATGGCGCGCCGCGCTGCGTGTTCAATCAAGCCTTCGTCAGCGGCGGCTCGAGCTCGGGTTCCGCAGTCGCGGTGGCGGCGGGCCTCGTGGCCTTCTCGCTGGGCACCGACACCGCCGGCTCGGGCCGGGTGCCGGCGGCGTTCAACCACCTGGTGGGCCTCAAGCCCAGCAAAGGCCGCTGGAGCACGCGCGGCCTGGTGCCCGCCTGCCGGTCGCTGGACTGCATCAGCGTCTTCGCCGCCGACCTGTCGGGCGCGGCGCTGGTCGACGACGTGCTGGCCGCCTTCGATCCCGAGGACGACTATTCCCGCCGCGCGCCAGCGATACCGCCCGCGCTATCGATGAACGGTTTGCGCTTCGCGGTCCCGCTGCCGGACCAGCGGATCTTCTTCGGCGACGGGGAATCGGAGGCGCTCTACACGGCCGCGATCAAGCGGCTGGAGACGGCCGGCGGCACGCGCGTCGAGGTCGACATCGCCCCCCTGCTGGACGCCGCCAAGCTGCTCTACAGCGGGCCTTGGGTCGCTGAGCGCACCGCCGCCGTCGAGCCCCTGCTGCGCGCCACGCCCAGCGCCATCGAACCCACCGTGCGGGCCATCGTCCAAGGAGGCTTGGCGACCACCGGCGTCGAGACGTTCCGAGGCCTCTACGCCCTGGAAGGCTACCGGCGCGCGGCCGAGGCGATCTGGAATGTCGCCGACATCCTCTTCCTGCCCACGACGCCGACCATCTATCGGCTCAAGGACCTCAAGGCCGAGCCGCTGGCGCTGAACGCCAACCTCGGCCTCTACACCAACTTCGTGAACCTGCTGGACCTGTCCGCCCTGGCCGTCCCGGCCGGCTTCCGCGGCAGCGGGACGGGCTTTGGCGTGACGTTGGTCGGCCCCGCCTTCGCCGATCGCGCGTTGCTGGACCTCGCCGCTTATCTGGAGACCTTCCCCATGGCCGACACGCCTCCCCTCGACCTGACGCCGCACAAGCCGGGCGTCAAGCTGGCCGTGGTCGGCGCGCATCTGGGCGGCATGCCGCTGCACTGGCAGCTGACCTCGCGCGAGGCCCGGCTGGTCACCGCCACCAAGACCGCGCCGGCCTACAAGCTCTACGCCATCGCCAACTCGACGCCGCCCAAGCCAGCCTTGGTTCACGTCGGCGATGGCGGATCCTCGATCCTGGTCGAGGTCTACGAGCTGGACGTCGAAGCGTTCGGCGGCTTCACGGCCGAGGTGCCCGCCCCGCTGGCGATCGGCACGGTCACCCTGGAGGACGGGACCTCGGTGAAGGGCTTCGTCGCCGAACCGCGCGCCCTGGACGGAGCGACCGACATCACCCACCTGGGCGGCTGGCGCGCCTATATCGCGTCCTTGCGGGTCTAGCTCTTCGGCGCCGCGCAACGAAAAAAGCCCGCGAACTCAAGTTCGCGGGCTTTTCAGCGTCAATCTATCGACCTAGATCGGCCAGCGCCTCGGGCCCCACCGCTCCGGGCTTATCCAGGGGGAAATCGTAGACGGCCGTCGCGCCATAGCGGTGCGGGGCCTGGGGATCACGGCGACGCTTGTCGAAGGCCAGCACGCGGGTGCCCAGCTTGAAGGCCTCCTTGATGTCGTGGGTGACCATCATGATGGTCAAGCCGTTGTCGCGCCAAAGGCCGGTGATCAGCTCGTGCATGTCCAGGCGCACCCCAGGGTCCAGGGCGCCGAACGGCTCGTCCAGGAGCAGGATGCGGGGCTTCTTGATCAGGGCCTGGGCGATCGCCAGGCGCTGCTGCATGCCACCGGACATCTTGGCCGGATAGAGGTCGCCGCTGTCGGTCAAACCCACGGCGGCCAGCATGGCGTCGGCCTCGTCCAGCGCCTCGCGGCGGCGCGTGCCAGTAAGCCTGCCCAGGAATGGCGAGCCGGCGCAGTCCAGGCCGAACACGACGTTGTCGCGAGCCGACAGGTGCGGGAACACCGAGTACTTCTGGAACACCACGCCGCGATCGGGCCCCGGCTCGGCGCGCAGCCTGTCGCCATCCAGGTCGATGGCGCCGCGCGTCGGCTTCTCCTGGCCGATGATCAGCCGCAGGAAGGTGCTCTTGCCGGCGCCCGAGGGACCGACGATCGAGACGAAGCTGCCCGACTTGATCGCGAGGTCCACGTTCTCGAGCACGACCTTGTCGCCGTACTCGACCCAGACGTTGCGGAAGCTCAGCAGGTCGCCCATCAGCGCGCCCTCTCCGGATAGGCCCACGGATAGGCGCGTCGGCTGATCAGCCGCAGCGTCAGGTCCATCGCCACCGCCAGCAGGGAGATCCAGACGACGTAGGGCAGGATGATGTCCATCGAAAGATACCGGCGGACCAGGAAGATGCGATAGCCGAGCCCCGTGTCGGCGGCGATGGCCTCGGCCGAGATCAGGTAGACCCAGGCCGGACACAGCGAGAGACGCAAGTTGTCGATGAGGCGCGGCATGGCCTGAGGCAGCGCCACGCGCAGGGCCAGCTGCCAGGTGCTGGAGCCCAGAGTCTGGGCCTTGACCAGTTGCTCCTCGGGAATAGCGGCGACGTGGGCGGCCAGATCACGGACCATGACCGGAGTCACCCCGATGACGATCAGGGCGATCTTGGCCGTCTCGCCGAGACCGAAGACGATGAACAGGATCGGCAGCACGGCGATCGGCGGGATCACCGCGATCGCCGCCACCAGCGGCCCCAACTTGACCCGCAGCAACGGCAGCAGACCCAGGGCCAGGCCGAGCAGAAGGCTGATCGCCGTCGCCAAGGCCAGAGCGATGCCAATGCGCTCAAGGCTGGCCAAGGTGTCGACCACCAGCGGCGCGTGGCCGGTCAGCGGGTCGACCTTGGCCATCAGTTGGACGGCCTCGACCATGGCCCGCGGCGTCGGCAGCAGCTTGTCGCGGGGGTTCTCGGCGTGACGGGCCTGCGAGGCCATCAGGTACAGCAGCGCCGCCGCCAGAAGCGGGAGGGTCCCGAGCAGAACCGCGAGCCCTCCCTTGGGCCTGACGTTCAGCAGGCGCATGATGACTAGAGCTTTCCGTCCGCCGCCATCCGCACGTAGGTGGGGTCGAAGCGCAGCTTGACGTTGTTCGGATCGCCTAGGGTCTTGCCGCCCGGGAAGCTGATGCCGATGTCATCGACCGACTTCGCGCCCTGGCCGAACAGGCCCATGCTGAAGCTGAACTTGCGCACCCGGTCGTTGGCGGTGACGAGGTCCGGACTGACCGTGGCGGCCAGAGCCGACTTGGGATCGGCGTAGAGGTGCGTGGTCTTCAACTGGTTCTCGAAGCTGGCCAGATCCGCGCCCGACAGCTTGGCCATCTGCTCGCGCGCGGCCTTGCCTTCGGGGGTCTGGGCCACGGTCAGGGCCATGACCTCATACCAGATGCCGACCAGCGCCTTGCCCAGGTTGGGATTGGCCTTGAGCGCCTCGGTGCTGACCGACAGGCCGTCCAGGATCTCGCCCGGGATCTTGGAGCTGTCGAAGACCTCGGTGGCGCCGGGCATCTTCTTCACTTCGGAGAGCTGCGGGTTCCAGGTCACCAGGGCCTTGGTGTCGGCCGCGCCGTAGGCCGCGACAATGTCGGCGTCCGAGGTGTTGACCGTCTTGATGTCGGCCATCTTCAGCCCCGCCGTCTCCAGCGCGCGGGCCAGCAGGTAGTGCGAGACCGAAAGCTCGACGAGATTGACCGGCCGTCCCTTGATATCGGCCAGCGTCGCGCCGTTCTTCAAGATGACGCCGTCATTGCCGTCGGAGTAGTCGCCGATCATCAGGACGGTGGTGTCCTTGCCGGCGGCGGCCGGCACGGTCAGGGAGTCCATGTTGGTGGCGGTGACGCCATCCAGCTTGCCGGCCGAGTACTGGTTCAGCGACTCCACGTAGTCGTTGATCTGCACCAGTTCGATCTTCAGGCCGTACTTGTCGGCCCACTTCTTCACGATGCCCGACTGCTGGGCGTAGGCCCAGGGCATCCAGCCGGCATAGATGGTCCAGCCGATCTTGAACTCCGCCTTAGCCGCCTCGGAAGCCGCCGGCGCGGCCTTGTCGGCGGTCTTGGGACCACACGACGCCAGAGCCAGGGCCGACACGGCCAAGGCCGCCATGAAACGCTTACGGGTGAACTGAGTGGTCATGATCGGCTCCCTCGAAATTCGCTGAGGAGAGCGTTTTTCATATTACGACTTGCCGCAATCGTAATACCGACGACGTCCTCTCGGGGCCTTTCCACCCCGCCTATTCTGCCGAAAAAGCAGGCCGCGCCGGGCAAAGGCGCCGCATCCCGCGCCGTTCTCGCGCCGCGAACGGCCACGAGCCCACGCCGTGGTTTGCCAACATCGTCCGCCCGGCCAGCCTTCGACCTCGGGATGGAGGACACGAGCATGCTGTCCAAACTGATGGCGTACGCTTGGTCTTTTCTACGCGCGGGCCTCATGGCGCGCGGCGGGCGATACTGGCTCACCTGAGCGAGCTCGCGCGGCGCTCAGTTGCCGCGATCCGCAACCAACTTTTCCGGCGTCGACATTTCTCCGACGGCCGCTCGCTGCTCTTGATGATCCGACAGACATCAGGAAGACAGCCTTGACCTACAAACCCGACAACGCCCGACCGATGATCGTCGGCCAGCCCGTCCTCGTGGTGATCGATGTCCAGAAGGGCTCGTTCATGGACTGGCCCTCTTCCGAGCGCCTGCCGATGCTGCCGGACCGCGTCGAACGCATGCATCGCGTCCGCCCGCTCGTCGACGCCGCCCGCGCCGCCGACGTGCCGGTGGTGTTCTTCAAGGAAGTTCACCGCCCCAACATGATCGATTTCGGCCGCGAGCTGGACGGCCGAGAGGACGTGCACTGCATCGAGACCTCGCCAGGCACGGAGTTCGCGATCGAGGAGTTGGGGATCGTCGAAGGCGACTACCTCCTGGCCAAGCGCCGCTACTCCTGCTTCTACGGCACCGAGCTGGAGATCCTGCTGAAAGGCCTGAAGGCCCAGACGCTGATCCTGGTCGGCGGCTTCACCGACGTCTGCGTCCATTACACCTTCGTCGACGGTCACCAGGGCGACTACTACTGCCGCGTGGTCGAGGACTGCGTGACGGGCTCCTCGCCCGAGGCCCACGACGCGGCGCTCAACGCCATGGAGTACATGCAGACCGGCGCGCGCCGCGTCTCGACCGAGATCCTGGAGGCCTTCGCCGCACGGAAGACCAAGGCGGCCTGATCGCGCGCCGCCCGCGAGTGAAAGGCCCTCCCCCGCGCCGCGAGGGAGGGCCTTTTCGTATCACGGTTCGGCCGGGATCGCTTCGGTCCGCCGCATCCGCCCAGCCCCGCGAGGTCGCGCCCGTCCAGCGGTAGAACGGCGTCGGCAAAGCGCGTTCACGCGGCGTCCGACCGCCCCATAGTTGCGGAACGCGAAACCATCGCCCTCCCGACGAGCCGAGCCACCGGTCATCGAACGCTGGATTTTCGCCGCCCAGGCCAACCGCGCGTTTTTCAGGCGCCGGCCATCAGCTTTTCAGCAAAACCCTGGGATTTCCGGTCTCTGGTCGCCGGCGATCCTCGTCCACGCCCAGCCGGTGCTATGCCGGAAGGGCGTCGTAGCCTGATCGCGGTCGCCAGAGCGCGCCCCGCTCCGGCGCGTCGGGAATGTTGCCTTGGGCAATGATGGTTGCCGGACGAGCCAAGTATGGAACTGGGTCTGAAGCGTTTTACGGGCAAGGTCAGCGACAACGACCTGCGCCTGCTGCGCACCTTCGCCACGGTGGTCAAGCACGGGGGCTTCGTGGCCGCCGAGTCCGAACTGCAGATCGGCCTGCCGTCGATCAGCCGCTACATCAAGGACCTGGAGATCCGGCTCGGGGCCAGGCTCTGCGAGCGCGGCCGCCGCGGCTTCACCCTGACCGCCGAGGGCGCGCGGGTGCATGAGGCCTGCGAGAAGCTGTTCGACGAACTGGATCTTTTCGAGGCCCGTGTCCGCGACATCCACGCCAGTCCAGCGGGCGCCATCCGCATCGGCATGGTCGACGCCCTGGTCGGCGACCCCAACTTCCGCCTCCCGGAGGTCTTCGACGGCTACAAGGCCGCCTATCCGAATGTCCATTTCAACATCGAGACGACCACCTCGAACCTGATCGAGCAGGCGGTCATCGAAAACAATCTCGACGTCGGCGTGGTGTTCGAGCGCCGGCCGATGGATCAGCTACGCTACCACTTCCTCTACGAGGAGGTCAGCTATCTCTACTGCACCGAAGACCACCCGGCATGGCGTCATCGCCGCCACGAGGATCAGATCCGCGTCGAGGACATCGGCGCCTATGACTTCGTCGGCTATCCGTTCGAGCATGAGATGGAGCGTCTGGGCGTCAGCGGACTTCTCAAGCGCACGGCGACCGTCACCCATATGGAGGCGATCGCGATGATGGTGGCCTCGGGCCGCTATCTCGGCTTCCTGACCGAGCACCAGGTCGCGGCGATGGGGGGCGGAAAGCGCTTCCACAAGATCGCGCCGGAGACCTTCTCCTACGCCAGCAACATCTCGGTGATCACCCGCCAGGGCCACACCCCGCCCCTGGTCGCCGCCTTCATCGAACAGGTCGAGGCCGCCCGAACCCGATTGAACTAGAAGAAGGCGGCGCCCCCGCCGGCGCGCCGCCTTCCGTCTTCCTCAGAACTTCGCCCGGACATTCAGGCCCACCGTGCGCGGCCGCAAGACCAGCCCCTGGGTGATGAACAGCACCGAGGGCTTCTGGATGACCTTGTCCTCGTTCAGCAGGTTCTTGGCGAACAGCGAGACCTCGACCTCGTCGATGTCGACGCCCAGGCTGGCGTCCACCAGGTCATAGGACGGCCGGCGGTAGTCCTTGCTGGTCGTGGCGTAGGCGCCGGAACTCTCGCCGGTGTGCGACCAGTTCACGCTGAAGAAGCCGTCGACGCGGTTGGTCAGCGGTCGATTGTAGTCCAGGCCGATCGAGGCGGTGTTCTCAGGCACGCCGAGCAGGCGCGAGCCATCGACGGCGCCTGTCCCAGCCGAGGCCTTGGTGATCTTGGCGTCGGTGATCGCGCCCGACAGGTTCAGGGTCAGGTGATCGGTCAGCATGGCGCGCAGTTCCAGCTCGCCGCCCTGACTACGAGCGTCGCCCGCGTTGCCGGTGATCACCGAGCCGCACTTGGCCAGGCGCACCGACTGCTGGACGTTCTTCCAGTCGATGTAGAAGGCCGAGGCGTTGAGGCTGACCCGGCCGCCGAACAGGCGGGTCTTCGCGCCGCCCTCGTAGCTCCACAGCGAGTCGGGCTGGTAGCTCTTGGCGTCCGTCAGGCCCAGCGACGCGACGTCGGCGGCGCAGAACGAGGTCAGGGCGTTGTTCTGCCCGCCCAGGCGGAAGCCCTTGGCGGCGTTGGCGTACAGCGAGACCGACTTCGAGGCCTCGTAGGTCAGGGCGAACTTGGGCGTCAGCGGCGTCGAGCGCGTGCTGGCGTCATCGTGGGCCGGAGCCCCGTCGGCCAGCCAGCCGCCCTCGTCCAGCGCGTACTGGCTGGTGGCGCGAACCTGCCGCAAGCCCACGGTGGCCTTTAGCTTCTCGGTGAGCTTGAACGAACCCTCGGCGAAGACCGCCACCTGGTTGTTGCGGCGCACCGAGTTGAAATAGCCGATCAGGCCGCCCGGCGTGGCGTAGCCAATCGCCTCCTCCGTCGTGGTCCCCAGCAGGCTGGCCACCGCCCCGTCCAGGCCAAGGACATACTCATGGTCCAGGCTGGTGATCTTCTGCTTGGCGAAATAGGCGCCGACCTGCCACTCGTAACGCTTGCCGCTCTGCGCCAGCGACGGCGAGGCCAGGCGGAATTCCTGGCTGTAGGTCGCCACCGCGTCGGTGTTGCGCATGATCCCCGGCAAGGCCGCGATCGTCTCGTAGGTCGGGCCATAGCTGTCGTCGATGACGCTGGCCACGTAGTCGCTGTCATAGATCGTGCCGTCGAACTGGCGGTCGAAGCGGCGATAGGCGTAGCCGCTGATCGAGGTGAAGGTCAGGTCGCCAAAGCGCTTCTCGACCGTCACGCTGGGCGCGAACAGCGTGTCCTCGCTGGGCTCGCGGACCGGTCGGTTCTCCTGAAATTTGCCCAGAGAAAGCTTGGTGATGCCCGTGTCGTCGGAGGCGGTCTGCTGCCACTGCAGGGTCGAGGTGACATTCAGGTCGTCCGAGGGCTCCCACAGGAAGCTGGCCCGGACGGCCGTGGTGCGTTCGGCGTCGACGTTCTTGTTGTCGACCGCGCCACTATTGTTCACATGGTCGATGAAGCCGCTCAGATATTCGCGCTGCACGGCCAGACGGAAGGCGGCGTTGTCGCCGACAGGCGCGTTGATCACGCCTTCCAGCTTGTAGTTCGCGCCGCCCTCGTCGGTCTTTGAGCCCTCCGCCGAAGCCTCGCCGGCGAAGACGCCGAGCAGCGGCGTCTTGGTGATGAAGCGCAGGGTGCCGCCCAGCGAGCTGTCGCCATAGAGCGTGCCCTGCGGCCCGCGCAGCACCTCGACGTGATCGAGATCGAACAGCCGCGGCAGGGTCACGCCGGTGAAGAACTGGTTCGGGATCGTCAGCGATACGTCGTTCAGATAGACGCCCACCGTCGCCGAGCCCTGGGCCGAGCTGATACCGCGAAGGCTGATGCGCGAGAGGCCGCTGCTGCCGGTGTTGCTGAACGACAGGCCCGGCGTGCTCCGCGCCAGGTCGGCGTAGTTGGCCACATGCTGCTTGGCCAGTTGATCGCCGGTCAGGACGCTGATGCTGAGCGGCACGTCGCGGACGTTCTCGGAACGCTTCTGGGCGGTGACCACCAGCTCCGGAACCATGGTGTCATCGGTCGCGGCCTGGGCGAACGCCGCGACGGGCGCGACCGCGCCGACCAGGCTCAAGGCGGCGGCGGCCAGCAACCGCGTCTTCAGGGCGCGCCGACGCGCCGTCATAAAATTCAGATGCATCCCGATTATCCCCTAAGCCTTGAGCTGTCGGGCCTGGCCTCGTGGTCGAGGTCTCGGCGGATACGGGTTCTGCCGCCCCCTCCTCCCGAAGAGGGCCGCCCGCGTCTCGCTCAGGCCGGTCTCATGCGAGGATTTGGCGGGATCGCGCCAGCGAGAATGTCGCGTTGCACAACGATGGTTGCGCGAAACTGGAAGTGAAAGCCGCCCCTTGTCTCACGAGCGGGCTCTTCCTTATCCGAGCCGCCAAGCATGGTTGCCGATAACGCCATCTACCGGGCGCCCGCGCCGTGCTTGGTCAGAGGTCCGAAACGCCAGATGGACCGCCGATGACCGACGCCGCCCTCTCCGCCGCCCCCACCGCCGCGGCGCCGGAGTCCAAGGTCTCGACGCGGGCCTGGGTGGTGCTGGCCATGCTGACCCTGGTCTACACCTTCAGCTGGATCGACCGCTTTCTGCTGATCATCCTGGTGGACCCGATCAGCCGCGACCTGAAGGTCTCCAACACCGAGATCGGCCTGCTGACCGGCTTTGGCTCGTCCCTGCTCTATTCGTTGGCGGGCTTTCCGATCGCGCGCCTGGCCGACAAGGGCTCTCGCCGCGCGATCATCGCCGCCGCCATCGGAACCTGGAGCACGCTGACGGTGATCAGCGGCTTCGTAACCAACTTCATGGCCCTGGCGTTCGCCCGGTTCGGCATCGCCGTGTCGTCCGCCGGATGCTCGCCCGCGGCTTATTCGCTGATCTCCGACTACTTCCCCCAGGCCCGACGGGCGGCGGCGATCGCCGTCTATAGCCTGGGCATCTCGATCGGCATGTGGGCGGGCCTGACCTTTGGCGGGATGCTGGAGGACCGTTTCGGCTGGCGCAGCGCTTTTCTGATCGTCGGCTTCCCCGGCATGGTGGTGGCGGCGCTGTTCTTCCTGATCGTCCGCGAACCGCCCCGCGGGACCTTCGACGCCGCGACCGAGGAGAACGCCCGACAGTACACGCTGAGAGAAGCGGCCGGCCACATCCTGACCCATCCCAGCTTCCTGCCCATCGCCCTGGGCTTCGCCCTCGTCTCGGCCTCGGCCAGCGCCTTCGAGAACTGGGTGCCGACCTATATGATCCGCGTCCAGCACCTCAGCTCGACCGAGGTGGGCTCGTTGAGCGGCCTGCTGCAAGGCGTGACCGGCTTCGTCGGCACCCTGATCTTCGGCTTCGCCGCCGACCGGCTGGGAGGCCGCGACGCCCGCTGGTACCTGTGGCTGCCCATGATCGGCATCGCGATCATGGGGCCGGCGATCCTGCTCTTTTTCCATACCAGCGGCGCGGCGGCCTATGGCTGCTACTTCGTCGCCGAGCTCGCGGGCTCGGCCTTCTCGGCCCCGCTGTTCGCCGCCGGCCAGATGCTGTTGCCGCCGCGCCTGCGCGCGGTCGGCATGGCCAGCATGCTGTTCGTGCTGAACGTGATCGGCATGGGCGTCGGTCCGTTCCTGACCGGCTGGCTCAGCGACCTCTTCGTGGCGCGCGGCGCGGCCGAGGGCCTGGCCCCGTCGATCTCGCTGATGCAGCTCAGCGCTGTCGGCGGTGGCGTCTGCCTGATCTACGCCGCCGCCAAGCTGGGCGCCGCGCGCTCGGCGACGCCGACTTAGGCGCGCGGGAGCTCCTTAACGCCTTTCCACGGAGGCGACGGTTGAGCGCCTGAGCAGGCGTTCGTAGGTGGACTGGCGGATCGGTCGACGATCGCGAAGGCGAACCCACGTCGTCTCGCTGATCCCAAGGGTCTCCTGAAGATGCGCCTTGGTCAGCGCCGGGAGCAGGTCGCGCAGGCGGCGAACCTGCTCGGGATCGACGACGATCATCGTCATGGCGTGGTCGCCTCCGCCAGATCAAGGCGCGCCTTGCGGGGGTCGGCCTCGGCCTTTGGACCCCGCGCCGAGAAGTCGAGGATTTGGTCGGACGCGGCCTCGTAGCGCGGCCAAGCTGGCCCCCCCCTCGCGGCGGGCGCGCCAGTCTTGGCGAAACCGATCCAATAGGCGTGGGCGGCGGCGGCCGCGGCGGCGTCCGCGGACGTGAGCGCCGCGCCGTAACGAGCGTCGACCGTGTCGAACACGAAGGGTATCTCGGTGGCGTGCGGAGCTCCCCACCACTGCCCGCGCTGGCTTTCGGCCACGTAGGAAAAGCGGAACTGGTAAACCGGCGCGCCCTGGCCCGACATCACCCGCGCCACCGCGCGAGCGGGCTCGACGAACATGCGATCGCCGGCGACGGCCCAGCCATAGACCTTGATGTCGCCGTCGCCCTTGGGGTCGTACAGCGCCTCGGCCTCGGCCCGGCGCGCGCCGAACGGCGCGAAGACCTGGTCGCGGCCGCCGCCGAAGAAGAAACCGTCGGCGCTGGTGGCCCCGACCATCACCGGCATCTTCGACCAAGCGCCGGCCTTGTAGGCCTGAAGCGGCTCGCGGGTCATGATCTTGCCGTCCAGCATCGGCCCGCCGCCCCAGGTCGGGGTGTTGGACGTCGCCATGTTGAGGCCATCGACCACGGTCTCCGCCGGCAAGGCGCGGAGGGCGTCCAGCGCCGCCACGTCGCTCCCGGAAACGCCGGCCTTGGCGGCGAAGGCGAACCCCGAAGCCTCGGCCGAGCGCTGGCCCGCGGGGGCGCTCAGCGGCAAGGTCGGCAGCAGGCGCGGACGCCCGCCACCCGACTGGATGATGGCCTTGTGGAACAGCCCCTTGGCCTGGGGAGCGGTCAGCAGGGCGTGGACGGACATGCCGCCGGCGGACTCGCCAAAGACCGTGACGTTGTTCGGATCGCCTCCGAACGCGGTGATGTTGTCGCGCACCCACGTCAGGGCGGCGATCTGGTCCATCAAGCCGTAGTTGCCGAGCATCCCACCGTCGGCGTTCGCCGCGGTCAGGGCCGGATGGGCGAAGAAGCCGAACCGGCCGACGCGGTAGTTGAAGCTGACCAGCACCACCCCGTCGCGAGCGAAGCGGTCGCCACTGTAGACGGCGGGCGAGCTGCCGCCGTTGACGGAG
>CAKZJK010000376.1 GCA_936942565.1 uncultured Caulobacter sp.
AATTCCGCGCGCCGATGCTGTGGGCCGTGGGCTTCATCTTCCTGTTCACGGTCGGCGGCGTCACCGGCGTGGTGCTGGCCAATGCCGGCGTCGACCGGGTGCTGCAGGACACCTACTACGTCGTCGCGCACTTCCACTACGTGCTGTCGCTCGGCGCCGTGTTTGCGATCTTCGCCGGCTGGTACTACTGGTTCCCGAAGATGTTCGGCTACATGTACAACGACAACATCGCGAAGGCACACTTCTGGGTCACCTTCGTCGGCGTCAACCTGGTGTTCTTCCCGCAGCACTTCCTCGGCCTGTCGGGCATGCCGCGACGGTACATCGACTATCCGGACGCGTTTGCCGGCTGGAACCTGGTCTCCTCGGTCGGCTCCTACATCTCCGGCTTCGGCGTGCTGATCTTCATCTACGGGATCGTCGATGCCTTCATGCGCAAGCAGCAGGCGGCGAACAATCCGTGGGGACCGGGTGCGACGACCCTGGAATGGACGCTGTCGTCGCCGCCGCCGTTCCACCAGTTTGAAGTGCTGCCGAAGGTGCAGTGAACTATCTCGACGACGCGGCGCCGCTCCGGTGCCGCGTCGATATCTGCGGACGGTGCGCCTGGCGGCGCGCCGCCTGGATCCTGGAAGCGAGGTTCTGACGCGCAGTGCTTCAGGGCCGTTTGAATTGAAGTCTGGATTCGTCGTGTCGGTCATTGATCAGAACGCCATTGCCGTCGGCCCGCGGATTTCCGAGGCCGATGTCGGCGACTACCTCGCGCTCCTGAAGCCGCGGGTGATGTCGCTCGTGATCTTCACAGCGCTGATCGGCCTCCTGATCGCGCCCGGCCATTTCCACCCGGTGCTCGCCATCACCTCCTTGCTGTGCATCGCCGTCGGCGCCGGCGCTTCCGGGGCGCTGAACATGGCGCTGGAAGGCGACATCGACTCGCTGATGTCACGTACCGCCAACCGTCCGATTCCGCGCGGCCGCATCACCCGCCAGGAGGCGCTGGCCTTCGGCATCACGCTGTCGTTCTTCTCGGTGCTGACGCTCGGCATCCTCGTCAACTGGTTCGCCGGCGCGCTGCTCGCCGCCGGCGTGTTTGGCTGGCTTCTCCAGACGGAGCGCGCGGCATGACGACGACCGATTTTCCGATCACGATCTTCCACAACCCGGCCTGCGGGACGTCGCGCAACGTCGTGGCGATGGTCCGCTCGGCGGGTTACGAGCCCGAGGTGATCGAGTATCTGAAAGCGGGCTGGACGCGGGACCAGCTGCGCGACTTGGTCGCCAAGACCGGCCTGTCGCTCCGTCAGCTCATGCGCGAAAAGGGCACGCCCGCCGAGACGCTGGGCCTGCTGGCGGACGGCGTGGCCGACGATCGCATCCTCGACGCCATGATCGAGCACCCGATCCTGGTGAACCGGCCGATCGTCGTGACGCCGAAAGGCGCGAAGCTTTGCCGTCCATCCGAGGTGGTGCTGGATCTCCTCGACAAGAGACCCGAAAGCTTCACCAAGGAGGACGGCGAGGTCGTGAAGCTCTAGCGGATGCGGATCCGCACCGGCACCTGGATGTAGGAGCCCGCGCGGCTCTTGCCGTCCGGGCCCAGAAGGTCGACCTGGAACTGGGACGCCATCGACAGCGCCGCCTGACCCACGCCCAGTTCGCTGGGGGTCTCTTCCTGCACGGTGCAGCCCGTCAGGCGGCCGTCGTTCTTCACGAGGCAGTTCAACAGGGCGACGGCTTCGCGGGGCTGCGAGGCGGGGACGAGCATGTCCGAAGCGGTCTTGGCCGGAACGGGGGTGGCGACCACGGCGGCGGCCAAGGCGAGCGAAGCAATCACGAGTTCATCCCTTTACTTGTCGTTCTTCTGGCGGCCCCGCCGCGTCCCGTTTCGGGTCAGACGGCCGGGGCCCGCTGGAGACGTTGCAGGCCCTGTGCCGCCAGATCGGTCAGCGAGCGCAGTCCCAGTTCCGAGAAGATGTCGAAGGCGGCGGCCAAGGCGACGCCGGCGCGCGCCAGGCGACCATCGTCGCGGCCCGTGATGTCGACCCGCGCTTCGTAGAGGCGCGCGAGGTTCATCTGGGCGACGGCCCAGCTGGCTGGATCGCGCGCGCCGCGCACCTCGGCCAGCTCGGCCTTGAAGGCCAGTTCGGCCGCGTCCAGAACCGCGAGATCGGCGGTCAGCTCGGCGCAGCGGGCCAGGCACAGGGCGCGATTGTTGGCGACGTGCGCGCGCAGGGACAGGGCGGGCTGAATCTTCAGGATCTGGGTGGCGCGATCGTAGGCCGACACGGCCTGCTCGAAGACGCGCTCGCTGGTCGTCGCCTCGCCCATGGTCTGCAGGGCGGCGCCAAGCAAGGCCTGGGCGCGGGCCCAGTCCATCGGGCTATGATCCAGCGAGATGACCTGACCGGCGTCGGTGATCGCCTGGACACCCTCGCCGATGCGCGCGATCTCGCCATCGAGGTCGCCCAGTTGCACCAGGGCGGCGCCGCGCAGGCATTCCAGCCGGGCCCAGGCCAGGGGCTCGAAATCGGAATCCAGACCTTCGAGAGCGCTCTTGGCCTCGGACGCGGCGAGTTCCGCCAAGGCGCGGTCCTTCAGACGCGCCGAGCACGTCAGGATCAGGTCGATGCGGGTGGCGCGCTGGTCGGCCAGCAGGAGCCGCGCGGCGCCGCCCTTGGCGCGCTTGGCGGCCGCCAGGGCGCGCAGCGGCGCCTCGAAACCCTGGACGGCGGCGAGCGCCCGGTCCAGATCGCCATCGACCATGGCCGCTCGGCCCTCGAGTCCCGCGGCCAGGGCGCCGCAGAGCGGCGTGCGATGACTGGCCGGCGTGCGGGCCAAGGTCGAGACGGCGGCGGCCACCAGGCCCTCGTCGCCGAACAAATCCGCGCCTTGCACCGCCAGCATGACCTGTTCACAGCGCGCGGCGGCCTGACCGTCCTGACGGCGCTCGGTCTCGAAGATCTTCAGGGCGGCCTCGGCCTGGGCCGCGCCCTTGCGCAGGGCCGTCGCGTCGCCGGTGCGGCGCGCCAGTTCGCGCCAGATCACGGCGGCCTCCAGAAGACGCGTTCCGCGGTCCTTGGCGCCGAGACGACTGGCGGCGACATCGGCCGAGCGCGCCTCGTTGGTCAGCAGAGGCACCTCGAGCAGTTCCAGGAGCGAGGTGTCGCCGCCGGTCAGGCCCTCGCGCCAAGCGCTCTTGGCTTCGGCGTCGACGCCGAACAACCGCTTTAGATCTCGTCCGAATTCGAACATGGCCCGCGCACTCCACTTGGGGACGTCCCAACCCGGGACAGCCGTCGAAGGTTCAACGCCCAAGCAGCAAAACCGGAGCCAGCAGCTTTAACAAGTGGTTAATAGGTCTTTACGACACGTTAACCATAAATATTTTCCAAATTTTTATACGCGCACTACAAGTTCGCTCATAATGGTTGATATTGAGCCAATCTGGCACACTTCTTGCTTTGATGAATACGCTGTGGAAGGGATCGCCCGCCAATTTATTAGAACGACGTTCATCGACCTTAAAATGACGTTAACTATAAGTTTTAGGGTGATGTTTACCTTCTGTTCGCCACCCCTCCCCTAGTTCGAGCGAAGCAGGTTAGAAGCTCGGCCAGATCGCCTTGATTGGGAGCCCGCCCATGGTCGCCGTCACCCTCTGGATCGCCAGCCTTTGCCGCCAGGACCCCAGCTATGGCGGCTGGTCCTATGTGCGCCGCATCGATGGCGAGACCGGCGCCGGGGCGATCAAGGGCGCGGCCGGCGGCGAGCGGCGCACCACCGTCGCCAAGATGAGTCTGACCGCGCTGACGGAAGCCCTCGAAGGTCTCTCGGACCTGCCCGCCGACGCCGCCGTGACCCTGCGCTTCTCGGATCTGGAGCTCGCCAGCCAACTGGTCACGTCCGATGGCGGCTACGCCACCGCGGAGCCCGACGCCTGGGCGGCCGCGCGCGCCGCCGTGGCCGCGCGACCGGTGCTGGAAATGGTCCCCTCCCCGGCCGACGACGCGGCCAATGGCTTCCTGGCGGCGTGGGCGGAGTTCGGCCTCGACACCAGCAAGTCGCGCGGAACCTTCAAGGCCGCGATCCCCAAGCCGAACCTGATTAAGTTTCCGGGCTAGCTAGTCACGACACGCGACGATCAAGTCGGCCGTCGCCGGATTGCAGGCGAACGGAATATCGGCGAGCGTCGCCATGCGGATCAGCGCCTTGACGTCCACGTCGTGCGGCTGCGGCGAAAGCGGATCGACGAAGAAGATCAGCACGTCCAGCCGCCCCTCGGCGATCATGGCGCCCAGTTGCTGATCGCCGCCGAGAGGCCCGCTCTTCAAGCGCGTGAGATCCAGATCCGGCAGCGCCTCCAGGATCCGGCCGCCCGTGGTGCCGGTCGCGAATAGCGTCTTGTCCTTCAGGAAATCGGCGTGCGCTTTGGCCCAATCGACCAGCGCGGCCTTCTTGTCGTCGTGGGCCACGAGACCAATGGCGAGAGGCGCGGGCATGGGAAAACTCCTGACGGACTAGCGGCGCACTCATTTCGCGCCTTGGGACCGATGGCAAGCCCGGCTCTGCTCGCGCGTTGAGCAGAGCGCATGGCGGACGCGCGCTCTCTCTTGCGCGATCCGTCGCGAAGGTTCGTCCTGAGGCTCAGCCTGATGGGGAGCAGACGACAATGGTCACGCGGAATTCGAACGAGCCGGCGCTGGGACGCCGTTCCTTCCTGCGAAGCGCGGCGCTGCTCGCCGCCGCCGCGCCGATCGTGACCGAGGCCAGCCTGGCCCACGCCGCCGCCCAGACGCCCACCGCGCCGCCCTCCGGCATGGCGCTGCATGGCCAGAGCCCCAACGCCCCGCCCTCCGGCGCGGTGCTGATCAACGCCAATGAGAACCCGCTCGGCCCCAGCAAGGCCGCCTGCGACGCCATCGCCCGCGTGGCCCCGCTCGGCGGGCGCTACGACCTGAACGGCGAGACCGATCTCCTGGTCCGCGCCTTCGCGGCCCAGACCGGCCTCAAGCCCGAGTATGTCGCCGTCTACGCCGGCTCGTCGGAGCCGCTGCACTACAGCGTGCTGGCCTTCACCTCGCCGACCAAGAGCTTCGTCACGGCCGACCCGTCCTATGAGGCCGGCATGTTCGCGGCGAAGACCAGCCAGGCCAAGATCGTCAAGGTGCCGCTGACCAAGGATTGCGCTCACGACGTCAAGGCCATGGTCGCCGCCGACGCCCAGGCCGGCGTCATCTATATCTGCAATCCGAACAACCCGACCGGCACCCTGACCACCAAGCAGGACATCGTCTGGGCGCTGGAGAACAAGCCCGCCGGCTCCATCCTGCTGGTGGACGAAGCCTATATCCATCTGACCGACGCGCCGGACACGCTGGATCTGGTCGCCCAGGGCAAGGACCTGATCGTCCTGCGGACCTTCTCGAAGATCTATGGCATGGCCGGCATCCGCTGCGGCTTCGCCGTTGGGCGGCCGGACCTGCTCGCCAAGCTGACGCCGTTCGGCCAGAACGCCATGCCGATCACCGGCTCGGCCGCCGCCCGCGCCTCGCTGGAGGACGCCAGCCTGGTTCCCGAGCGTCGCAAGATCATCGGCGACACCCGCCGCGACACGATAGCCTGGCTCAAGGCCAACGGCTACAAGGTCATCGGCGACCCGCAGACCAACTGCTTCATGATCGACACCGGCCGCAACGGCAAAGCCGTGTTCGCGGCGATGAAGGCCAAGAACGTCCTGATCGGCCGCACCTGGCCCATCTGGCCCAACGCCGTCCGAGTCTCGGTCGGCACGCCCGAGGAGATGGCCAAGTTCAAGGTCGCCTTCAAGGAAGTCATGGACGCCAAGCCGACGGCGCTGGGCGACCATGTCCAGCACGCGGAACTCGACTACTACGCCACCCTCTAGGGTGGCGTGGCGGTTACGCCCGTTCCTTGGTCCGCTCGAAGCGCACCTTCGGATAGCGCTCGGCGACATAGCCGATTTCCCAGGCGCTCTTGCCCAGGAACACCGGCTGCTCGTCGATGTCCTGGCCCATGGCCGACTTGTGCTTGTTGACGAAGTCCTCGACGTCGGCGCGATCGCCGCCCAGCCAGCGGGCCTCGGCGTACGGGCTGGCCTCGAAGATCACTTCCAGCTGGTACTCGTTGGCCAGGCGGTCGGCCATGACCTCGAACTGCAGCTGGCCGACGGCGCCGACGATGAAGTCGCTGCCGATCATCGGTCGGAACAGCTGGGTGACGCCCTCCTCCGCCAAGCCTTCCAGCGCCTTCTTCAGGTGCTTGGCCTTCAGCGGATCCTTCACCCGCACGCGGCGCAGGATTTCCGGGGCGAAGTTGGGCAGGCCCGCGAAGCGCAGCGTCCCGGTTTCGGACAGGCTGTCACCCACGCGCAGCACCCCGTGGTTCGGGATCCCGATCACGTCGCCGGCGAAGGCGTCCTCGGCCAGCTCGCGGTCGCTGGCGAAGAACATGATCGGCGCGTTGACGCTCATGGCCTTGCCGGTGTTCTGGGCCTTCAGCTTCATGCCGCGCGTGAAGCGGCCGCTGGTCAGGCGCAGGAAGGCGATCCGGTCGCGGTGGTTGGGGTCCATGTTCGCCTGGACCTTGAAGACGAAGCCCGAGACTTCGCTGTCGCCTGGCGCGACGTGCGTCTCCGCGCCGGACTTGGTGGCCGGCATGGGCTTGGGTGGCGGGGCGTAGGCGCCGATGCCGCCCAAGAGCTCGGAGACGCCGAAGTGGCGCAGGGCCGAGCCGAAGAACACGGGCGTCATGTGGCCCTCGAGGAAGCTCTGGACGTCGAACGGCTTGCCGGCCTCGGTGACCAGCATGGCGTTGTCTTCCAGTTCGGCCTTCTCCTCGGGGTCGAGGTACTGGACCACCGCGTTGCCCTTGAAAGCGATCGGATCGGGATGGCCCTCGTCGTCGGTCGAGCTTTTCTTCGCGTAGGGGATGAACTTGTCGTTCCGCAGGTCCAGCATGCCCTTGAAGCGGCCGCCGGAACCGGCCGGCCAGTAGAGCGGCGCAGGATCCAGGGCCAGCTTGGACGAGACCTCATCCAGCAGCTCGAACGGGTCCTGGGCCTCGCGGTCCATCTTGTTGATGAAGGTGATGATCGGGATGTCGCGCAGGCGGCAGACCTCGAACAGCTTCAGGGTCTGGGGCTCGATGCCCTTGGCGGCGTCCAGCACCATGATCGCCGCGTCGGCGGCCGTCAGGGTGCGGTAGGTGTCTTCCGAGAAGTCCTCGTGGCCCGGGGTATCCAGCAGGTTGAACATCAGGCCGTCGTGGTCGAACGTCATCACCGAGGCGCTGACCGAGATGCCGCGCTCGCGCTCGATCTTCATCCAGTCCGACTGGGTGCGCCGCGTCTGGCCACGCGCCCGCACGGCGCCGGCCGCCCGGATCGCCCCGCCGGCCAGCAGCAGGTTCTCGGTCAGGGTCGTCTTGCCGGCGTCGGGGTGACTGATGATGGCGAACGTGCGCCGACGGGCGGCTTCAGCGGCGGGAGAAGAGCTCATGGGCGGGGACTAGCCTCCTCCGCCCTTTTTGTCACCTTCCCTCGCCGCCGCGCCGACCGCGTTGGCGCCTAGAACTTCGCCGATAGACGCGCGTACCAGAGGCCGCCGTCGGTGTCATACGGGGCGTTGCGGGAGTAGATCAGGCCGCGCGAGGCCTGGAACGTCGCTTCGTCCGGATAGGTGTCGAACAGGTTCTCGGCCCCGACCGTCAGCTTCATGGCGTCGGTCAACTGGGCGCTGACCGAGAGATCGACCAAAGCCTTGCCCGAGAAGTTCTGGATCAGGTCGGCGGTCCCGTTGGCCTGGGCGTCGGTCCACTCGCCCGACCAACGCGCGCGGATCAGGCCGCTGAAGCGCCCCTTGGCGTAGTCGAACGACACGTTGGCGGCGTTCTGAGGAAGGCCGTCTTCCAGGTTGATGCGGGAGAGCTTCGAGACCTCGGTCAGCTTGGAGCGGGTGACCTTGGTGTCGTTCCAGTTCCAGGCGGCGGTGACGCCGGCGCGCCCGCCCCAGACCTGGCCGCGCCAGGAGCCGACGACGTCCACGCCTTGCGTGCGGGTATCGAACGAGTTGGTGAAGTAGCTCACGGTCGTCAGGCTGTCGGCGCCGGGAATACCGGCGGCCACCAGTTGGGCGCGCAGAGCGGGCGTGACCGTGAAGTTCGGCGAGACGGCGAAGCGGTTGTCGACCTCGATGCGGTAGTAGTCGACCGAGGCGGTAAAGCCGCCCTGGCGGAACACCGCGCCCAGCGACAGGTTCTTCGACTCCTCCGGCTCCAGCGGCTTGCCGCCCAGCGCGACCGAGATCGGATTGACCGGCGACAGGCGGCCCGAGGTGAACAGCAGCAAGGTGGTGGTGTTCAGGCCCTGCGAGGTGCGGGTGTTGTTGATCTGGCCGGCGGTCGGGGCGCGGAAGCCGGTTGAGACCGCGCCGCGGAGGGCGAAGTTCGGCGTGAACTCGTAACGGAGCGCGATCTTGCCGTCGGTCGTCTGGCCAAACTCCGAGAAGTCCTCGTGGCGAATGGCGATGTCGGCGTTGAACTTGTCGGTGATCGGCAGATCAAGGTCCGCATAGGCCGCATAGCTGGTCTGGTCCCAAAATCCGGCCTGGCTTGGCGCGTAGCCCGGGAAGCCGTTCGAGCCGCTGGGCAGACCCGCCGCCGCGCCGGGGCCGACATCCCACGAATAGCGGTCGCCGGCTTCGATCTTGTAGGTCTCCTTGCGGGCCTCGAGGCCCAGAGCCAGGTTGGCCGGCTTGGCCAGGAACGACCATTCCAGCGGACGCGAGGCGTCCAGGTTCAGCGTCGCTTCCTCCTGGATCAGCGAACCGGCGTCGAAGCTGGTCGGCGATTGCGGGCCGAACGAGGCGTTGATGCTGTTGTTCAGGAAGTAGTCGACCTTGTCCTGGCCCCAGCCGGCCGAGACGTCCCACGACCAGCCCTTGGCGTCGCCGCGCAGGCCGCCGTTGATCGAGGCGTTGGTCTCGTCCTGGCCGAACTTGGGGGAGAAGCCCGCCGGATAGATCTGGCTCAGCGACCAGCCCGGAAACACGGTGCTGGTTTTGTACGAGCTATCCGTCGACGGGTTACGCCAGTTGAAGTCGGTGACGCCGTGCAGGTCGCTGTAGGTGGCGAAGCCGTAGGCCTCCATCGTATCGCCGATCGGCAGGACCAGGTTCAGCGAGCCGCGCCAGACCTCGCGGTCGGGCTGCCCCCAGCGTTGGACGGGGTTCGGAACCTTGATGTTCGGATTGGCCGCCTGGAAGGCGATGGCGTCCGGGCGCTGGCGGGTGCGCGAGGTGGCCTCGGCGTTGGTGTAGTCCAGAGCGCCCACCAGGCTGCCGCCATTGCCGATCGCCAGGCCATAGCGCGCGCCGATCTCGGTCTTGTCGCCGTCGCCCGCGTCGTAACGGCCGAACTGGCCGTAGCCCTCGAAGCCGGTCTTGTCGCTGAGGATGATGTTGATCACGCCGGCGATGGCGTCCGAGCCGTACTGGGCCGAGGCGCCGTCGCGCAGCACTTCGATGCGCTCGATGCCGCTCGTGCCGAGCGCCGCCAGATCGACGCCCTGCTGGCCGCGGCCGCCCAGAACCGCCGAGCGGTGACGGCGCTTGCCGTTGACCAGCACAAGGGTCTGGTCCGGCGAAAGGCCGCGCAGGGTGGCCGGACGCACGAAGGCCTGGCCATCGGCGGCCGGCAGGCGCTGGACATTGAACGACGGCGTCGTGGCGGCCAGCTTGTCCATGATCTCGTCCGAGACGATGCTCTTCAGCGTGTCCTGGCTGACAACATCGACAGGCGCCGTCGACTCGAAGGCCGTGCGGTCGACTCGGCGGGTGCCGGTGACGACCAGGGTGTCCACCTCCGCCGCCTCGCTGGCGGCCGGCGCCTGCTGGGCGTGCGCTTGGGTGGAGAGGGCTAGGGCGATCGCGCCCCAGGCGGCCGTCGTCATGAACTTCATCGTATACCTGCGCTGTTTGACGAGGCGCGGGGTAACGGGGTGTCTTGTCAGGTGGACGACAGGCAGGTGTTGGTTCCGTGAAGGCTCCGAACACCGTTCTCGGAATATTACACCAGGAGTTGAACGCCACGACCCAAGCGACGCGAACACGCAAATCCGCGTCACCATGTCCCATGACATGCTTAAAGGCCGCTCAAATTTCCTCTATTCGAAAAATAGGTTTGGAGTCATGCTCGCCAGATCGCCCATGACGGCTTCAGATCGTCGGGCGTCTGGAGGAAATCGAACGATGGCTATGCTAGACCATACCCGTTCCCAAGGCCGGCAGCATCCGGCTGGCAGTGCTCTGTGCTTTGGCGTCACGATCGCTGGCCTCGTCGGCCTGGCCGTGACGATCAGTTGGCTGATGGCCTTCGTGAAGTTCTAGGCCGCCAAGCGCTGCCAGACCTGACGATCAGCCTCGGCGTTGGTGAGCGCGCCAGCGTTCTGGCGATGTAGCAACGCGCCCATGACTTCCACGCTGAGCTGCACGTAGCGCGCCTGAACCTCCTCGACCGCGCAGCCGCGCGCGGGCGCGATAAACAGAGCCGCGTTGATATCCGGCGCCTTGGCGATGATCAGGGCGGCCAGGCGTTGGGCGCGTTCGACGTCCTTGTGCTGCAGCAGCGGCTCTTCCGAAAACAACTCCTTGCCCAGATCGAGCACGCTGTTCAGCGACAGCTTGGCGAAACGATCGCGCGTCACCGGCGGCGTCAGTTCGCTCGGGTCGAAGCTGAGGATGACGTCGTTCATCAGGAAAAGCATGGGCGTCACGGGCTGGGCGGATACGAGCCGAACCAATACCCGATCCGGGCTTTCGGTCAGGTTTAGGATCAGGGTTAACGCCCGTCGCCGCGTCTCAGGCCGGATCCGGCTCGACCGGCTCGGTCAGGAAGTGCCGCCCCTCGCGATCCTCGATCTCGATAAGCCACACATCGGGATCGATGCGCGCCGCGCGCTCCACATAGGCGTCCAGATCGGGCTCGAACAAGGATCTGACAGGCTGCATCCAGAAGCGTTCGCCGTCGCCCCGCGTCGCCTCGCCGTAGAGGCGCGCGGTCCCGGCGCGGCGGTCGACCACCTTGACGAGGACCGCCCCGGCGCGAGCGTCGCCCTTGCGGCCCACGGTGGCGAAGGCGCCGCCCAGCTCCGCCCGCCGGATCAGCGCGCCGACCCAAATATCCGTCGAAAGTAGCATGCTAACCGAACCGCAACCCGAGCGGGCCTAGAACCCGCGCTTCGAATGTCTCACCCATAGGCCAATGACGTCCCCAGAGCATCAGAAAGGTCGCGCTCGTCCCGCGGCGGCGATGGCCGTCCTCGCGGGGATTCTGCTCGCGCCCTCGGACCTGTTGGCCGCCGGCGCGACCGACCAGCTCTACGAGCGCACCCTGATGGTCGCGGCGGACGCGCGCTGCGGCCTGTTCGCCGCCCCGATCGCGGCGGCGCTGGACGCCGCCCGCGCCCAGGCCCGAGGCGCCGCCTTGCGCTCCGGCTTCAGCGAGCAACAGGTGTTCGCGCTTGAGCAACGGGCGCGCGCGAAAGCCGGCGCGGCGGCCTGCAATTCGAAGGACCTCGTTCTGGCCGCGTCTCGGGTCAGAGCCGCCTTCGACGGTTACGCCCAGATGCAGACCATGACCTATCCAGGCGATGTTTCGTCCTGGAAGGCGGATCGGGCTTCGTCGGCCACCATCCCGTTCTGGCGCTTGTCGCAGATGTCCGCCTTCGGCGCGGATCGCCTGATGTTCGGCCTCGCGGGACGCAACAAGGCGGTCACCGCCGTCGCGACCTTCGAGAACGGCCAGCGCCCTTACGCCGCGCGCGTGATCGTTCGCGACGCGCGGCGCACGCTGGGCCCTTATATCGACCAACGCTCGGGGCGCGCCTTGTACGGCAAGGTGGCGCCGCGTAACGCCAGCTTGGTGTTTAACGCCGAGACGCGCGAGGAGGCCCCGCCCACCTTGCTGCCCACCGGCGCCAAGACGGGACTGGCGTTTCGCTTTCCCGTCGCCGTGGCCGACGCCATGTCGCAATTGGACCCGCGCGAGGCGGTGACGATCGAATTCGTGTTCACGGGTCGCGGCGACGAGGCGACCCGCAAGGCCTATGTCGAGGTAGGTGACTTCGCGGCGGGCCGGGCGTTCCTGCGCTAGGGCTACGCCCCTCCTCGCGCCTAGCGCGGCGCGAAGGCGATGACGTTGTCGCCCAGGATGGGCGGCGAAGGGGTTTCCTCGACCGCGGCTTCAGGCTCAGACGCCTTGGTTGGCGGCAGGACCGCCAGCAGAACCGGCAACCGCACCGAAACGGTGGTGCCCGCGCCGAGCCGGCTCTCGATCGCCATTTCGCCGCCGTGAAGCTTGGCGAAGGCGCGCACGAGCGACAGGCCAAGGCCGGTGCCCCGGGCGCGTTGCTCGGCTCCGCCAGCCTGCTCGTACGGCCGACCCAGTCGCTCGAGATCCTCGGGGCTGATGCCAACGCCCGTGTCGGCCACGACGATCTCCAAAACGCCGTCATAGCCGTCCAGCGTCACGGTCACCTGGCCGCCGCGGGGGGTGAACTTCAGGGCGTTGGAGACGAGGTTCAGCAGGATCTGGCGGACGCGGGCGGCGTCGCCGATCAGCCAGGTCGGCGTCGCCGGATCGATCTCCAGCGCCAGCGCGATCCGCTTGGACCGCGCGGTCTCGCTCCACAGCAGGCGGGTCTGGTTGGCCAGCGCGCGAATGTCGAAGGGCGCGATCTCCAGGTCCAGCCGGCCCGCCTCGATCTTGGACAGGTCCAGGATGTCGTTGAGGATGGTCATCAGGCTGTCGCCCGACTGAATGATCATGTCGACATACTCGGCCTGACGCGCGTCCAGGCGCGTCTCGCCCAGCGCATGGGCAAGACCCAGCACCCCGTTCATGGGTGTGCGCAGCTCATGGCTCATCATCGCCAGGAAGGCGGACTTGGAGCGGCTGGCCTCCTGCGCCTCGGCCTGGGCCCGCTCCAGCGCCTGGGCGTTGGCGCGCAGCAGGCGCACGGCGTCGAGCGTGAAGCCGAACACGCCGACGATCACCACCCCGACGACGAGGTACTCCCAAGCCTTCCAGTTCTGCGAGGTCGCCGCCGCGAAGATCAGGGCCGAGAACGGCGGCGGCGCCAGGGCCAGCAGCATCGTCCGACTGACGGCGGCGTGCTTCAGCCCCTCGATCAGCAGGCCGAACATCAGGATCAGGGCGGCGAACTTCAGCCCCGGCGAGCCGTGAATCCAGAACAGGCAGGCCACGATGGACCAGACCGTGCTGAACAGCGCCCCCAGCCCCAGGCGCCGGATCAGCGGAAAGCGCCGCTCGGAGGCGGGCCGGAACTGCACCTTGAGCAGGATCATCAGGCCTTCCAGCACCGCGCTGACGACGATCCACGCCACCAGGGCGTAGGGCCCGAAGCGATAGGCGATCAGCGTGCCGACCAGGGCCGTCATGCCCAGGCGCACGGCCGTGCCGCGCTGGCCCATCTCAAGCGAAGCGCCGTCTATCCCGTCGTTGAGAAACTCGCGAAAGCCCAAGCATCGCCCTCCGGGCATGGTCACTGGCTTGACC
>CAKZJK010000377.1 GCA_936942565.1 uncultured Caulobacter sp.
CCCGACCAGACCGAGCTGGAGGAGGTCCGCTGGTTCACCAAGGAAGAGGCGATCCGCCTGATGAAGGGCGAGTTCGAGGACGGCCTCTTCGCCCCGCCGGCCCTGGCGATCGCGCACCAGCTGATCAAGGCCTGGGCGGAGGGGTAGCTAGGACTCGCCCCCTCCGGGCCTTCGGCCCTCCTCCCCCGGAGGGGGAAGAAGGATCACCTTCCGCCCCCGCTGGGGGCGGACGATCGCGAAGCGATCCGGTGGGGGCCTGCTGAGCTTGCCGGCTATCTAAACGGCGGCTCGTCGAACGCCCGCAGCTTGCGCGAGTGCAGGTTCGGGCCTTCGGCATGCAGCAGCTTGCAGGCCAGGATCCCGATCTGCAGGTGCTGGCTGATCGCCCGCTCGTAGAACGCGTTGGCCTGGCCGGGCAGCTTGATCTCGCCGTGCAGGGGCTTGTCCGACACGCACAGCAGCGTCCCGTACGGCACGCGGAAGCGATAGCCCTGGGCCGAGATCGTCGCGCTCTCCATGTCGATGGCGACCGCGCGGCTCTGGTTGAAGCGCAGGGCCGACAGGCTGTGGCGAAGCTCCCAGTTGCGGTCGTCGGTGGTGACGACCGTGCCGGTGCGCAGGCGCTTCTTCAGCTGGTCGCCGCTGTCACCGCTGATCGCCTTGGCCGCGTCGTAGAGCGCGCGCTGCACCTCGGCGATCGACGGAACCGGGATCTCGGGGGGCAGCACGGCGTCCAGCACGTGGTCGTCGCGCAGATAGGCGTGGGCCAGGACGTAGTCGCCGATGGTCTGGGTGTCACGTAGGCCGCCGCAGTGGCCGATCATCAGCCAGGCCTGCGGGCGCAGCACCGCCAGGTGGTCGCAGATCGTCTTGGCGTTGGACGGGCCGACGCCGATGTTGACCAGCGTCACGCCCGAGCCGCCCGGCGCCATCAGGTGGTAGGCCGGCATCTGGTGCTTGCGCCAGGCCGACTCCGCGACCGCCATCTCGGGATTGACCGTGTTGGCGGTGATTGTCACGCCGCCCGAGCACGACAGGGCCGTGTAGGGGCTGTCGGGGGCCTTCAGCTGCTCGATGCCCCAGCGCACGAACTCGTCGACATAGCGGTGATAGTTCGTGAACAGGATGAACTGCTGCACGTCCTCGGCCGGCGCGCCGGTGTAGTGCTTGAGCCTCGCCAGCGAAAAGTCGGTGCGCAGGCCGTCGAACAGCGACAGCGGCCGCGTCTCCTCCAGCGCCGGGCTCCAGACGCCGTCGGCGATCTCGTCGCCGATGAAGGCAAGGTCCGTGGTCGGGAAGAAGCGGGCGATGTCCTCGCTGCGGACGTCGGCCTGGTTCAGGTCGATCGTGGCGTCCAGCACGTAGGGATAGGGGATCTCCTGGCGGGAGCGATCGACCTCGATCTCGACGTCGAAGTCGTCCATCAGCAGGGTCAGCTGCTCGACCAGATAGTCCTTGAACTGGGACGGCTTGGTGATCGTACTGGAATAGACGCCAGGACGGCTGACGCGGGCGTAGGAGCGGGCCAGCTTGGGCGGCAGCGCCTCGGGATCGTAGGTCAGCCGCAGCTCGGGATAGGCGAAGGTCCCGTCGAACCGCGCTTGCGGGTCGGGACGCGTTCCATTTTCGAGATAGGCGCGCAGGGCGGTCCGGAGAGCGTCGACGGCGCGTTCGTATTCGTCATTGAGCCGTTCGACGACGGCGATTGCTTTTTCTTGGTTTGACATGACGCCTTATAGCGACGTTCCGCGACATTGGCGAGACACCGGGCCCGCTCAGGGGAATGATTTATTACTTACCGCGCGTGAGGATGCGTCACCGCCTTACGTCTCTACAAACTGAGCCTGTTTAGCCGACTTGGCGATAAAGTCCTGGCGCCCGCATGCTGCTAGAGCATGGACGAAGCCGCTCGGGTCGGCCACAAGGGCGGAATTGCTCAAGAAGGGAGCGGATGGCGGCGAGGCCAGTCTCGCGCGTCGTTCCCTTCGCAACCAGACATACCGTCGACGCCCGCCAAGCCGCTTGGTGGGGGCGCCAGGGGGACTGAATGAACAAACGCTTCGCCTTACTGATCGTCGGGGCCATGGTGCTCGGCGTCGCCGTGGGCTGGGTCATCAACCAGACGATGGACCCCGCGCAGGCCAAGGCCGCCGCCAACAACCTGTCGCTGATCACCGACATCTTCCTGCGCCTGATCAAGATGATCATCGCGCCGCTGGTGCTGACCACCCTGGTGGCCGGCATCGCCCACATGGAGGACGCCGCCGCCGTCGGCCGGATCGGCGCCAAGACCATGGCCTGGTTCATCACCGCCTCGGCCGTGTCGCTGCTGCTGGGCCTCTTGATGGTCCACCTGCTGGACCCCGGCGCGAACCTGAACCTGACGCACATGGACATCGAGGGCGCCAAGACCACGGCGACCACCGACGCCTTCACGCTGAAGGGCTTCATCACCCACCTGGTGCCGACCTCTATCTTCGACGCCATGGCCAAGAACGAGATCCTGCAGATCGTCGTCTTCGCCCTGTTCGTCGGCACGGCCGTCGCCTCGCTGGACAACAAGGCCCCGCAGATCCTGGAGTTGGCCGAGCAGGCCGCCCAGGTGATGCTGAAGGTCACGGGCTTCGTCATGAAGCTGGCCCCGCTAGCCATCTTCGCGGCCCTGGCCTCGACCATCGCCACCCAGGGCGTCTCGATGCTGGCCGTCTACGGCAAGTTCGTGCTGGGCTTCTACGCCACCATGGGCGTGCTGTGGGGCCTGCTGTTCCTGGCCGGCGCCGTGGTGCTGGGCAAGCGGGTGCTGCCGCTGTTCGGCGTGATCCGCGACCCGGCCCTGCTGGCCTTCTCGACCGCCAGCTCGGAAGCCGCCTATCCGCGCATCCTCGACAGCCTGCCCAAGGTGGGCGTGCGCCGTCGCATCGTCTCGTTCGTCCTGCCGCTGGGCTACTCGTTCAACCTGGACGGCTCGATGCTCTACTGCACCTTCGCGACCATGTTCATCATGCAGGCCCACGGCGTGCATCTGACGGTCCAGCAGCAGATCTTCATGCTGCTGCTGCTGATGGTGACCTCCAAGGGCATCGCCGGCGTGCCGCGCGCCTCGCTGGTCGTGATCATGGCCACCCTCACCTACTTCGGCCTGCCGGAAGCCTGGATCGCCCTGGTGCTCGGCGTCGACCACCTGCTGGACATGGGCCGCAGCGCCACCAACGTCGTCGGCAACAGCGTCGCCGCCGCCGTGGTCGCCAAGTGGGAGGGCGAGCTGGACGAGATCGATCCCGAGGCCGAAGGGGCCACGATCTAAACCTCTCTTTCGTCACGCGTTTCGAGCGGCCCGCACCCAAGCCGGATGCGGGCCGTTTTCGCGTCCAGGGACCGCATGGCGAAAACTTGACTCCGCCCACGCGAGGTCCAATCTCCACCGCGAGGGACTATGAGGAAGAGATCAATGAGCAAGATCGCTCACATCGCGCGCGTGACCCTGATCGGGCTCGCCATCTCCGCCCCGCTGGCGCTCGGCGGCGCGGCGGCGGCCCAGGACGCGGCGGCCGCCAAACCCGCCAAGCCGGCCCGGCAATGCTTCTATCTGTCCGACTGGCGCGGCTGGAGCGCCCCCAACAAGGACACCCTGTACCTCAAGGTGCGAGGCAAGGACGTCTACAAGGTCGACTTGGCCTATGGCTCCAACCAGCTGACCTGGCCGGGCACGCATCTGGGGCGCCGACAGCGTCTGCGGCCCTCTGGACCTGGACCTCAGCGTGTCCGACGGCTTCGGCATGGCCATCCCGATCCGGGCCAAGACCATCACCAAGCTGACCCCGGATCAGATCGCGGCCCTGCCCAAGAAGGACCGCCCCTGATCTAGCCGGCCGCCGCGTTCAGCAGCGCCACGACCATGGCGTTGGCGGGCGCGGCGATACCGTGGGCCGCGCCCTTGCGGACGATGACGCCATTGCGGGCGTCCAGCTCCATCGGCCGCCCCGCGGCGCGGTCGGCGTGCAGGGAATTGACCGAAGCCGGGTCGGCGGCGCGATAGCCGGCGATCACCTGGTCGGGGAGCTCGTCCGAAAGGTCCGCCCCCTCGGCCCGTCCCACCGCCACGCACTCGCGCACCAGGCTCCGCATGACCTCGGCCGCGCCCTCGTCCTGAGCGACGCCGGCGGGCTTGAGGACCAGGGCGTTGACCGCCCCAGCGCAATTGAGCGCCAGCTTCTTCCAGGCCTCGGTCTTGAAATCGGCCACCGGCTCGACGGCGATCGGCGCGTGGGCGAACAGGGCCGCGAAGGCCTCGCCGGCCAGTCCCGCCGGGACCTTGATCCAGCCGTTGCGCCGCTGGAGAACGCGCCCTGGCGCCGAGCGCTCGGCGGGGATGTCGACCACCGCCGGAACCAGACGCTCGGCCGCGATCCGCCCCGCGAAGGGTTCGACGTGCTCGACGCCGTTGCGCAGGATCGCCACCCGCGTGTCCGGCCCGACCAGGGCGTCCAGCCAGGCCCAGGTCGCGTCGGTGTCGTAGGTCTTGGTCGTGACCAGCACCCAATCGACCGCCGCCAGACCGCGCGGCGAAGTCGCCACGCGCGGCGTCGCGGTGATCGAGCCTTCCGGCGTCTCGACGGCCAGGCTCTCGAACGGGGTGCGGACGCAGACGGTCACCGCATGAGCCGGGTTCTGGGCCAGCCAGGCGGCCACGGTTCCGCCGACGGCGCCCGGGCCGATCACCGCGATGGTCGTCATGTCGAAGCTCCGTCCGTGAAGGTCGGGCCTCTCCTAGTTCGCCATCGCCATGCGGTCACGCACTTCCTGGCCGGCGGACAGGGCATGGCGGAAAGAGAACCGCCGCGCCCCGCGCTTCGTCAGGCGGGCGTCATCTCCTCGAGTGTGAGGAGGCCGTCGTGGTCAAGGTCCAGCGCGCCGAACCGCGCATCGGCCTTCTTGCGCATCCCCGCCACGGCGGCGTCGACCAGCGCGGCGGGCGCCTTGGCCTTCATCTGGGCCAGGGCCGCGTCCGGGATCGTGACCGCCGCGACATACTCGGCCCGGGTCAGGCGCTTGTCGGCGTCGCGGTCGCCCAGGCGGACGATGGCCATCGCCGCCCCGACCCGCATCAGCCTGTACTCCTCGAAGCTGAGCCGGCCATCGCCATCGCCGTCGAGCCTACGGAACGTCCCGGCGGCGCCGTCCTCCGCCAACCGCCAGCCCTTGGCCGTCGGCCTGGACGGCTCTGACGTCGCCGTCCGCTGGGAGTAGGTCACGCCATCCTCGGACGGCCTGTACTCGCCCAAGGCCACGAAGCCGTCCTGGTCGGCGTCCATGGCGGCGAAGTCGTCGCGAAGGCTGCTGGCCTGGCTGCTCTGAGGCGTCAGCACCAGGACGGCGCCCAACAGGGCCGCCGCCGCGACGACGGGGTAGACGAAGGTTCTGCGGATCATCACGGCTCTCTCCGATGTGAGCATTTCCACCGGACCCGCCAGATAGCCTTGGATGAAGTCGCGCAGCACGTCGCTCGCCGGCCGGTTCTCGTCCTCGCACCGCCGCATGAAGTCGCGCTTCATGCCGTGGGGCAGACGAACCTGCAGGGTCTCCGACTTCTTGGGCTGGCGTCGCATCGCTACTCGTTTCTGGCGTTTCGGAGCGCAGACAAGCTCGGAAAGACGATCGATCGAAACCTTAAGCCCGTCCGGACGCCATTCCAAACTTGTACGTACAGCCGATTTCTCGGCGCGCGGCGGCGCTATCGCTTCCGCGCGCTGGCTTCCGGCGTGAAGAAGCTGCCCTGCGCGGGGACGACGCAAGGTGTCCGCCCCAGGCGAACCTCGCCCTGGCGATCCTTGGGTCTCGCGCCCGGACCGAACTTGATCGAGCAGTTCAGCAGGCGCCCGTAGGCCGCGCCCGGACTGACCGCGCCGGGTGGGGCGTCGCCATAGGTCCCGCCCGACGACCCCGCCGCGACGACGGCGTCGTAGTAGGCGCGCTTTCCGGGATCCATGGGCGCGGGGTAGCTGGGAGCGTTCGCCTGGAGGCGACCCAGGCGCTCCTCGCACTTTTCCCGCTCTTCGCGCGACTGGCCCGCGCGCGCGCATCCCGCCCCCGCCCCCGCCCGGAGCGCGGCGCGCAGGGCGTCGGCGGGGACAGCTGGTCCAGAGAGGCCGCCGGGGGACGGGCCGGCCACGGCCGGAGCGCTGATGTCCGGTGAGGCGGGCGCCGACACGAATGCCGGAATTGACGCCGACTCGGAGGGCGAAGCGGCCAACGCGCGGCGCGAGGCCTTGGCCGGCGCCGTCCTGGCCTCGGGCCTAGTCAGCTCGACCGACATCGGGGGAAGGTCAGGCCCAGCGGCGAGCAGCGTCGGCGCGGCGGGCCAAGCCAGCCAGGCCAGCACGATCGCGTGCAGGGCCAAAGACAAGGCGGCCAGGACGCCCCATCGACGCGACCGTCCCCGAACACCCCGCATCGCTCCCCCGCCGCAGACCCCGTCCGCGCGCCAGAACGCCTTTTCGTTGTGTCGGAAGCTGGGCCACACCATGGCGCGAATGGCCGTGGTTGGCCCGCGGCTAAGCCGGGGTCACGCGCTCGCGTCGAGATGGGCGGCGAGGTTCTGGAGCGAGGACGCCATGCCCTGTTCGTGGTCTTCGGCGCGGATGCCTGGCGGAACGTCCTTCGCCGTCACCACCACCCGCGTCCCGGCCGCCTCGGGGGTCAGCGTCCAGGTCATTGTCATCGCTCCGGCGAACGCGGGATCGTCCGAGACGAACGTGAAGCGCTGCCGCACGGACGCGTTTGGAACAAGCTCCAGGAACTGGCCTTCCACGACGTCCGTGGTCTCGGAGGACTTATGCGCGCCGGCTTCGCCAGGCGTGTCGAAGGTCAGGGTCATCCGGAACGCTCCGCCGGGGCGAGGCTCGAAAGCCTCGAGGGCGGCGCGCGCGCCGGCCGGGGGCAACCAGGCTTCCACGGCTTCCCGGGTCGTCAGGGCCTCATGGACCCGCCCGGGGGAGGCGGCGATCCAACGCTCGGCCCGATCTATTCGCATATGTGGGTCTCCGCGCGTCTCTCTTCGGAGACGAAACGACAAAGGGCGGGACCCGGCTCCGGATCCCGCCCTTCTCTCCCCCCGGAAAGAGGCTGTTATTCCGCCGGCGTCAGGTCCGTGCGCTTCTTCATCATTTCGTCGAAGCTGGTCCAGACGCCCTCGGCGCCGTGCCAGGAGCCCTTGGTGGCGGCCTTGGAGTATTCGGTCGCGCGGGCTTCGAAGAAGTTGGCATGCTCGACGCCCGACAGCAGCGACTGCATCCAGGGCAGCGGGTTTTCCTTCACGCCGTACACTTCCGGCAGCTGCAGCTGGCGCAGGCGCCAGTCGGCGATGAAGCGGATGTACGACTTGATGTCGTCCGGGGTCATGCCCTGGATGTCGCCGGCCTCGAAGGCCAGGTCGATGAAGCGGTCTTCCAGGCCCACCACGTGCTTGCAGCAGTCGACGATGTCGTCGGCCACCGCCTTGGTCACCGCGCCGGTTTCCTTGTTGAAGGCGTGGTACAGCTTGATGATGCCGTCGCAGTGCAGGCTCTCGTCGCGGATCGACCACGAGACGATCTGGCCCATGCCCTTCATCTTGTTGAAGCGCGGGAAGTTCATCAGCATCGCGAACGAGGCGAACAGCTGCAGCCCCTCGGTGAAGCCGCCGAACATGGCCAGGGTGCGGCAGATGTCGGCGTTGGTCTCGACGCCGAAGGTCTGCATGTAGTCGTGCTTGGCCTTCATGGCCTCGTATTCCATGAACGCCGAGAACTCGGTCTCGGGCATGCCGATGGTCTCGAGGAGCAGGGCGTAGGCCGCGATATGGATCGTCTCCATGTTCGCGAACGAGGCCAGCATCATCTTCACTTCGGTCGGTTTGAACACCCGACCGTAGCGCTCCATGTAGTTGTCCTGCACCTCGACGTCGGACTGCGTGAAGAAGCGGAAGATCTGCGTCAGCAGGTTCCGTTCCTTGTCGTTCAGCTTGACGGCCCAGTCCTTGAGGTCCTCGCCCAGCGGCACTTCTTCCGGCATCCAGTGGACCTGCTGCTGCTTCTTCCAGAAGTCGTAGGCCCAGGGATAGCGGAACGGCTTGTAGCCGCCCGAAGGGGTCATCAGGCCAGGCAGGATCAGCGACGACGGTGCGGACATGACATAGCCTCGGAGCGAGAATCGAGCGGACGGGTTAGGTAAAGTACGGCAGGCTGACGCCCGACGCACGCTCAGAGTGCCCCACTACATGTGGTGTGACAATGGGTCGCCGACACAAGATAGAGGAGGATCTGTGGACAAGAGGTACACGCTTTTCAGCGCGCTCGGCTCCGGCGGCGTGCCCGTCGAGGCGGCTATGTCCTTGATCGGCCTTCGCTATGAGGTGATCGAGGCGCCGACCTGGGAGGGCGAGGCGCAGCAGGCCAAGGTCGCCGCGGTCAATCCCCTTAAGCAGATTCCGGCCCTGGTCACCCAGAAGGGCGAGACGATCACCGAAAGCGCCGCCATCCTGATGTGGCTGGCCGACCGCTACCCCAAGGCGCGCCTCGCCCCCGCCATCGACGGCTCGGTCCGCGCCCAGTACCTGCGCTGGATGACCTTCATCCCCGCCTCGATCTATTCCCTGTACTGGATCAGCGACGCGCCCTCGCGCCTGGTCGGTGACGACGAGGACCTGCAGGCCAAGGTCAAGGCCGCGATCAAGGAGCGGATCGTCGACTGCTGGCGGATGATGGAGAGCCAGATCGCGCCCCAGATGGACAGCCATGGGGGGCGCTACCTGCTGGGCGACGAACTGACGGTGCTGGACCTCTACGTCACGGTGCTGAGCCGCTGGGGGCCGAGGCGCGTGCGATTCTACGAGGCCGCGCCGAAGATGAGCGAGGTGGTGAAGCGGGTGGACGCCGATCCGCGGCTGGCCGAGTTCTGGGAGAAGCGGTTCCCGTTCTTTGACGGGTGGGAGCGGTTGGGGGCGCCGGCTGGGTGAGGGGTTATTTCGCCGCCGCCTCGAACACCGCACGCTGGTCCGCGAACGCGCGCTGAAACGCCGGCCTCGCCTCGGCGCGGGCGATGTAGGCGGCCAGATTCGGGTAGGCGTCCAGCAGCCGCGCCGAGCCCGGGCGGCGCAGGACCGTCGCCATCATCAGGTCGCCGGCGCTGAAATCCCCGTCCAGCCACTCCGCCTCGCCCAGCCGCGCGGAGAGCTGCCCCAGGCGGTCGCGGACGCGCTGTTCCAGCATCGGCTGGCGGGCCTCGAACCACGGCGCGTCGCGCTCGACCAGGGACGCCATCTCCAGCTCGACGATCGGCGGCTGCAGCGTGGCCTGGGCCGCGAACATCCACGTGATCGCTCGCGAGCGCGCGTCCGGGTCCGTGGGCAGCAAGCCCGCGTGGCTTTCGGCGATGCGCAGCACGATGGCGCCGGACTCGAACAAGGCGAGGCCCGCGTCCTCATAGGTCGGAATCTGGCCGAACGGGTGCAAGGCCAAGTGCGCGGGCGCCTTCATCTCGTCGAAGGTCACCAGCCGCGTGTCGTAGGGCTGGCCCACCTCCTCCAGCGCCCAGCGCACCTGCATGTCGCGCGCCAGACCCCGGCCGCGATCGGGCGACTGTCGGAAGGCGGTCAGGATGGGCGGCATGGGCGATCTCCAGCGGCGGGTGCTCGAAGGACGAGCCGAGCGCGCCGCGTCCGACATCCTGCACGGATTTTCGCGCGCCATGGAAGGCGAACACGCCGCCCAGGGCACGTTCATGCCCCGCCGCGCGCCACACCGCCCCGACGCCGCAACCTCCTTCCCCAAAACGCCCTTTACGCGGCCACGCTTCCTCGCTAGAAGCGCCGCCGATGCAAGTCCGCGCGACCAAAATTACCACCCCGAAAACGACCCGCCTCGGCGGGGCGTGGTCGGGCGTGCGCGCGTACTAGCGAGCATCCCGCAACCAGCCCCGCCGATGCGCGGGGCGGTTCTCATATCCAGAGACCTCTAGCTCCCCGCGCTCCGCACCCTTCAGGAGACGCAAGACCGTGAGCTTCAAGTTTTCCCGTTCCAATCCGCCCCACGTCGGCGTCGTCGGCGCCACCGGCCTCGTCGGCGGCATGATGCGCGAGCTGCTGGCCGAGCGGGATTTCCCGCTCGCCAGCCTGCGCCTGTTCGCCTCGGCGCGGTCGGCCGGGACCAAGGTCGCGTTCAAGGGCCAGGAGATCGTGGTCGAGGACGCTTCGACCGCCGACTTCGCCGGCCTGGACATCGTGTTCTTCTCGGCCGGCGGCTCGACCTCGCGCGAACTGGCCCCCAAGGCCGCCGCGGCCGGGGCCGTGGTGATCGACAACAGCTCGGCCTGGCGCTCGGACCCGGACGTGCCGCTGGTGGTGGCCGAGGTGAACCCGCACGCTCTGGCGAACATCCCCAAGGGCATCGTCGCCAATCCCAACTGCACCACCATGGCCGCCATGCCGGTGCTCAAGCCCCTGCATGACAAGGCGGGGCTGAAGCGCCTGACCGTCAGCACCTACCAGGCGGCCTCGGGCGGCGGCATGGAGGGCATCGAGGTGCTGTCCGAGCAGCTGCGCGCCGGCGCGGCCGGCGATCTCGACGGCCTGGCCCGCTCTCCGGACGCCGCGCCCCTGCCCGAACCCCGCAAGTGGGCCGTGCCGCTGGCCTACAACGTCGTGCCGCTGAACTACGTGCTGGGCGAGGACGGCTACACCGAGGAAGAGCTGAAGCTGCGCGACGAGAGCCGCAAGATCCTGGAGCTGCCGGGCCTGCCGGTCTCGGGCACCTGCGTGCGCGTGCCGGTGTTCACCGGCCACTCGCTGTCGATCAACGCCGAGTTCGAACGGCCGATCTCCGCGGCCGAGGCGCTGGCGCTGCTGGGCCAGGCGCCGGGTGTCGTCGTGGACGCCGTGCCGAATCCCCTGGCGGCCACGGGCCAGGATCCAGTCTTCGTCGGCCGCGTGCGTCCCGACCCGACCGTCGCGCATGGCCTGGCCCTGTTCGTGGTCGGCGACAACCTGCGCAAGGGCGCGGCCCTCAACGCGGTGCAGATCGCCGAGGTGATGCTAGGGTAGGCTCTCCCAAACCGTGTCATCCCGGACGGCCGCCAGGCCGATCCGGGACCCAGGGGCCAAGCGCAATGCGGGCGGCTCCTGGGTCTGGGCTTTCCAACCCGCACCGTGGTCTTCCGGCCGGGACGACAAGCGTTAGCGTTATCACGCCTCGGCGGGCTTCTTCCCGCCCGTCCCAACATCTTGTGGCCCTCTTGTGAGCGAACGCTGGTCGTCCGGGGGCGGATGTCAAAGGCCGTCTTGCGACCGTCCGTCGCGGGTGAAAAAAGTTCATCCCGGCAACCCCTTGATCCTGCCTCACAAGTTCGACCCGTTCACAGCTTGTTAACGAAAAACTCGCCCGAACACCGTTGACGAGTCGTTCACCACTGTGGCCCCATATCTGGGCTGAGGGGGCTCCTCGGCCACAAGATATAGCGGCTGGGCGGGGCAAAACCCTTCTCCGGAACACGCTGATTGAGCAATGGAATTTGGTCATGAACGGCAGTGAAGCGGCGAAGACGACCATCCGTAGAGAGGCCCAACTGGCGGCGATCAAGCCCGCCAAGCGGCCGCAGCTCGCCCTCGTGCGCAAGGTCGAGGTCGATCGCTCGCGCGACGCCCTGCTGACGGACTTCGGCAAGACCACGCTGGAAGACCGCTACCTGCTGCCCGGCGAGTCGTACCAAGACATGTTCGCGCGCGTCGCGACGGCCTTCGCCGACGACGCCGACCACGCCCAGCGCGTCTATGACTATATGAGCCGCCTGTGGTTCATGCCGGCCACCCCGGTGCTGTCGAACGGCGGCGCCGACCGCGGCCTGCCGATCAGCTGCTTCCTGAACGCCGTGAACGACAGCCTCGACGGCATCCTGGGCGTCTGGAACGAGAACGTCTGGCTGGCGGCCAACGGCGGCGGCATCGGCACCTACTGGGGCGGCGTCCGCTCGATCGGCGAGAAGGTGAAGGGCCAGGGCCAGACCTCGGGCATCATCCCCTTCATCCGCGTGATGGACTCGCTGACCCTGGCGATCAGCCAAGGCTCGCTGCGCCGCGGCTCGGCCGCCGTCTATCTCGACATCCACCACCCGGAAATCGAGGAGTTCCTCGAGATCCGCAAGCCGTCGGGTGACTTCAACCGCAAGTCCCTGAACCTGCACCACGGCATCAACATCACCGACGAGTTCATGTTCGCGGTGCGCGACGGCAAGAAGTTCGGCCTGCGCTCGCCCAAGACGAACGAAGTCCTGCGCGAGGTCGACGCCCGCGCCCTGTGGCAGAAGGTCCTGGAGCTGCGCCTGCAGACCGGCGAGCCCTACCTGATCTTCTCCGACAGCGTGAACAACGCCATGCCCTCGTTCCAGCGCGAGCTGGGCCTGAAGGTGCGCCAGTCGAACCTGTGCAGCGAGATCATGCTGCACACCGGCACCGACCACCTGGGCAACGAGCGCACCGCCGTCTGCTGCCTGTCGTCGGTCAACGCCGAGACCTTCCTCGAGTGGCGCGACCACCCGACGTTCATCGAGGACGTCATGCGCTTCCTCGACAATGTCCTGCAGGACTTCATCGACCGCGCGCCCGACGCCGCGGCCTCGGCCGCCTACGCCGCCATGCGCGAGCGCTCGGTGGGCCTGGGCCTGATGGGCTTCCACTCGTTCCTGCAGAGCCAGAACGTTCCGTTCGAAAGCGCCCTGGCCAAGAGCTGGAACATGCGGATGTTCAAGCACCTGCGCCGCGAGGCCGACAAGGCCTCGATCAAGCTGGGTGAAGAGAAGGGCCCCTGCCCCGACGCCGCCGATCGCGGCTCGGTCGAGCGCTTCTCGCACAAGCTGGCCATCGCCCCGACCGCCTCGATCTCGATCATCTGCGGCGGTACGTCGGCGGGCATCGAGCCGATCCCGGCCAACATCTACACCCACAAGACCCTGTCGGGCTCGTTCGCGGTGAAGAACCCCTATCTGGAGAACCTGCTCGAGGAGAAGGGCCAGAACACCGACGTGGTCTGGGGCTCGATCCTGGAGCACGAGGGTTCGGTCCAGCACCTGGACTTCCTGAGCCAGGACGAGAAGGACGTCTACAAGACCGCCTTCGAACTGGACCAGCGCTGGGTGATCGAACTGGCCGCCGACCGGACGCCGGAAATCTGCCAGAGCCAGTCGGTCAACGTCTTCCTGCCGGGCGACGTCGACAAGTGGGACCTGCACATGCTGCACTGGAGCGCCTGGGAGCGCGGCGTGAAGTCGCTGTACTACCTGCGCTCCAAGTCGGTGCAACGCGCGGCCTATGCCGGCGCGGAGGACAAGGCGGAGAAGACGACGGACGGCTTCGACGTCCCCGAGAAGACCGACTACGACGAGTGCCTCGCTTGCCAATAGAGACCTGCCAATAGGGGCTCGCCAGCAAGGCCTGTCACGAAGACACGATAAAAGAGCGGCGGCGCGATGGGGA
>CAKZJK010000378.1 GCA_936942565.1 uncultured Caulobacter sp.
GAACTTCTCGCCGGACGCGGAGGCGACGTTCAGGATCTTGCCGCGCAGGGGCAGGATGGCCTGGTACTTGCGATCGCGGGCCTGCTTGGCCGAGCCGCCGGCGCTGTCGCCTTCGACGATGAACAGCTCGGCGCCGTCGACCGCGCTCCCGGCGCAGTCGGCCAGCTTGCCGGGCAGGCGCAGCTTGCGGGTCGCCGAGGCGCGGGTGACTTCCTTGTCCTTGCGGCGCTTGAGGCGCTCCTCGGCCCGCTCGATGACGAATTCCAGCAGGGCCTGGGCGTTCTTCGGGCTGGAGCTGAGCCACAGGTCGAACGGGTCGCGCAGGGCCTGCTCGACGAAGCGCTGGGCCTCGCTGGTGGAGAGCTTCTCCTTGGTCTGGCCCTGGAACTCGGGGTTCTTGATGAACACCGAGATCAGCGCCCCGGCCTGGGCGACGACGTCGTCGGCGGTGATGATCGCGCCGCGCTTCTCGCCCTTGAGCTCGGCATAGGCCTTGAGCCCCCGCGTCAGGGCGGCCCGGAAGCCGCTCTCGTGGGTGCCGCCCTCGGGCGTGGGGACGGTGTTGCAGTACGACTGCATGAAGCCGTCGTGCTCGCCGAAGCCCTGGGGCGTCCAGGTGACGGCCCACTCGACGGCGCCGGCTTCGCCCTGGCGCTCGATGCGGCCCGAGAAGCTCTCGGGCGTGATCGTGGTCAGGCCCTTGGTCCGCTCGGCCAGGAAGTCGGCCAGGCCGTTGGGGAAGTGGAAGGTGGCTTCGGGCGGGGTCTGGTCGTGGATCCGCGAGGGATCGCAGGACCATTTGATCTGCACGCCGCGGAACAGGTACGCCTTCGACCGCGCCATGCGGTACAGGCGCGCCGGCTTGAAGTTGGTGCCGTCGCCGAAGATCTCGTCGTCGGGCTTGAAGCGCACCATGGTGCCCTTCTTCCTCGACGGGCCGACCTGCTGGATCGGACCCAGCGGCTTGCCGCGGGCGAAGACCTGGAGGTGCTCGAAGCCGTCGCGCCAGACGGTGACCTCGACGCGCTCGGACAGGGCGTTGACGACGCTGGCGCCGACGCCGTGCAGGCCGCCAGAGGTCTCGTAGGCCTTGCCCGTGAACTTACCGCCGGCGTGCAGGACGGTCATGATGACCTCCAGCGCCGACTTGCCGGGGTACTTGGGGTGCGGGTCCACGGGCATGCCGCGGCCGTCGTCCTTGACCGACAGGAAGCCGTCGGCGTCGAGTTTGACCTCGATGGTCTTGGCGAAGCCGGCCACGGCCTCGTCCATCGAGTTGTCGAGGACTTCGGCGAACAGGTGGTGCAGAGCCCGCTCGTCGGTGCCGCCGATGTACATGCCCGGCCGCTTGCGGACCGGCTCCAGGCCTTCCAGCACCTCGATGTCGGCGGCCGAGTACTCGCCGGGCGCGCTGGCCTTCGCGGCGGGCGCGGGCTTGGACGACGGGGGCGGCGGCGGGATCGGACGCGGCGTCGCCTCGACGCGCGGCTCGACGCCGCTCAGCAGCGGGGCGGCCGGAACCGGGGCGAGGGCGTCGTCGTCGCCAAACAGGGAGGGAGTCTTATCGGAGGATGACATTGGGGGAAGTCTAGGCGATTCGAACGCGGGGGCCTCGTATGGCCTCGGCGACTTCCCCTGAAAAGAGAAATCCGCCCCCAGCAAGCCGGGAGCGGATCAGAGGGAAGCGTGGCAGCCGAAAGTGGAAGCCGGTTTCGGCGCCCGCCACGCGACAAAGAAAGAAGCCTAGCGATAGGCCGGCGGATAGCCGCCCTGGTCGCCGGCGGCGTAGCGGGCCTTCAACTGTTCGTGGCGGCCGTCCTTGGGCTGCTCGACGCCGCCGACCAGGACGGTGGTGGGCCAGCTGGTCGTTTCCAGCGGGTCGCCATTCCAGACCACGACGTCGGCCAGCTTGCCGACTTCCAGCGAGCCGACCTTGCCGTCCTGGCCCCAGATCTTGGCGGGAACCAGGGTCACGCCGGCCAGGGCCGCCGCGTAGGGCAGGCCGTTGGCGACCGCGAGGCCGGCGTTCAGCCGCTCCTGGCGCAGGTTGTTGAAGTCCCGCGAGCCGTTGATCGCCACCGTGACGCCGGCCGTGCAAGGGGGCAACGCGTTGCTCCGCGAAGCCATCCACG
>CAKZJK010000379.1 GCA_936942565.1 uncultured Caulobacter sp.
CGCGGCGACACGGTGGCCCTGGTTCGCCGGCCGCCCAAGGGCTTGCTCGGCGGGATGCTGGGCCTGCCGACCTCGGAGTGGCGAGCCACGCCCCATGACGACGCCGAAGCGAGGGCCGCCGCTCCGGTCGCGGGCGCCTGGCGCGACCTCGGCGCGGTCGAGCACGTCTTCACGCACTTCTCGCTGACCTTGAGGGTCTTCGCGGCCACCACGGCGGGAAACGAAGGCGCCAGCGGCGGCGAGTTCGTCTGGACCCCGCGCGAGGGATTGGGCGCGCTGCCCAGCGTGTTCCTGAAGGCGGCCAGAGCGGCCGAGCGGCTGCTCTAGCGATCTGGCGAAGAGGCGATCCGTCAGGCGGATCAATCAGGCGGCCCTTTCGGGCCGCCTGACCGTCGAACTAAGCCGACGCCCTGCTCTCCAGCATGGTCTAGTTCATCCCCGCCCGGACCTGGGCGCGCAGGACATCGATGGGCGCCAGGCCCTTGTCGGTCTTGAAGTGCCAGTAGGTCCAGCCGTTGCAGGCCGGGGCCGACTGCACCAGGGCGCCGATCTTGTGGATCGAGCCCGAGAGGTCGCCGACCGTGATCGAGCCGTCCGGGCGCACCTTGGCGATCCGCTCGCCCTTGGCGCAGTAGAGGGTGTCGCCGGGCGACAGCAGGCCCGCCTCGACGATGGTGCCGAACGGCACGCGCGGCTCGGCGCGCTTGCTGCCCATGACCTCCAGGTCCTCGGGCGCGATCGGAACGACCTTGGCGATGCGTTCCTTGGCGTGGCCAAGATACTCGGCCTCGCGCTCGATGCCGATGAACTTGCGGCCCAGGCGCTTGGCGGCCGCGCCGGTGGTGCCGACGCCGAAGAACGGATCCAGGATCACGTCGCCCGGCTTGGTGGTCGACAGGATCACCCGGTAGAGCAGGGCTTCCGGCTTCTGGGTCGGGTGGGCCTTGTTGCCGTCGGCGCCCTTGATGCGCTCCTCGCCGGTGCACAGCGGGATGGTCCAGTCCGAGCGCATCTGCACCTCGTCATTGGCCATCTTCAGGGCGTCGTAGTTGAAGGTGTAGCGCTTGGCGTTCTGGCTCTTGGAGGCCCAGATCAGGGTCTCGTGGGCGTTGGCGAAGCGGGTGCCCTTGAAGTTGGGCATCGGGTTGGACTTGCGCCAGACGATGTCGTTGAGGATCCAGAAGCCCAGGTCCTGCACCGCGACGCCGACGCGGAAGATGTTGTGATAGCTGCCGATCACCCAGATCGCGCCGTCGTCCTTCAGCACGCGGCGGGCGGCCTTCAGCCACTCGCGGGTGAACTTGTCGTAGGCGGCGAAGCTCTCGAACTGGTCCCAATGGTCGTCGACGGCGTCGACCTTGGAGTTGTCGGGACGCAGCAGATCCCCGCCCAGCTGAAGATTGTAGGGCGGATCGGCGAAGATCAGGTCGACCGACTTCTCCGGCAGGGCGTTCATCTGCTCGATGCAGTCGCCCAGGATGATGGTTTCCGGCCCGAAGGTCATGTCCGCGTCCTCAAGAAAGAGAACGGAATCATGAGTCTTGCTGGTAAATGCGGTGTGTAGAGACGTGGTTAGCGAAAGGTGAACGGACCTAGAGCTCTCCGCGCCCTAGTCTTGAATATGAGCGCGCTTTTCGATCCGATAACCGCTCACACTTATCGAAAAGCGCTACTCGGCCGCGTCCTCGAACGGCAGCCGCGGGTTCAGTTCGCCCGCCAGCGCGGCTTTCACCGGCGCCCAACCCAGCCGGTGGATGGGCGAGGGGCCAAGCTTGACCAGTCCTTCGACATGGATCGGCGCGTGATAGCCCTTGTGGCTGGCGAAGCCGTAGCCGGGATAGACCGCGTCCATCTCGATCATCAGCCGGTCGCGGGCCTCCTTGGCCAGGATCGAGGCGGCCGCGATCGAGCACGACAGGCTGTCGCCCTTGACCACGGTCTTGATCTCGCAAGGCAACGGGAAGCGGTAGTTGCCGTCCACCAGGGCGATGGCTGGCGTGACCGACAGCCCTTCGATCGCCCGGCACATGGCGCGGCCGGTGGCGTGCAGGATGTTGTACCGAGCGATCTCCTCGATCGAGGCCATGTCAACGCACCAAGCGATAGCGAGGGCCTTGATCTCTTCCTCCAGAGCCGCGCGGGCCTTGGCCGAGAGCTTCTTGGAGTCGTTGAGCCCCTTGGGCACGCGGTCGGGATCCAGGATCACCGCCGCGGCGCTGACCGGACCGGCCCACGGGCCGCGTCCAGCCTCGTCCACCCCGCAGACAGGACCCTGTCCGCAGGCCAGCTCCAGCATCATGTCGGGTCCGGATCGCATGGACCGGTGTTTAAGCCGGTTCGGACGGGATGGGAATGTCCGCCGCGCCGGACTAGGCTCTCTCGCATGAACGCTTCGCGACCGATCCTCGCCTTCG
>CAKZJK010000380.1 GCA_936942565.1 uncultured Caulobacter sp.
CGGGGCGGCGGGCGCGGCCTGGGCGGCCAGGACCTCGGGCGGGGCGGCCTCCAGGGTGCGCGGGTCGGCGGCGTACAGGATCTCGGCCGAGACGGTTTCGTTGCCGGAGTAGCGTCCCCTGAACGCCGCCAGCATCCCCGATGGCCCCGTCCAGCGATAGAAGATGTGCTGGCCAAACTGCTTCAGCTTGACCAGGGTCGGGGCCCAGTAAGGCGCCACGTAGTCGGCGTGGTAGTGGGTGGCGGTGCCCACCGGCTTGAACACGAAGCCCTTCAGGGCGCGCTTGGCCACGGCCTCGGCGTTGGCCCACATGGCCGGCGCCGGCTCGCGGGCCAGGGAGCCGTCGCAGGCGAAGCTGAACTGGCAGCCGGTCGCCCGGGCCGCGCCCTCGTAGATGACCCCGCAGATCGATTTCGGATAGCCCGGATGGCGCATCCGGTTGATCACCGTCTGGGCCACGGCCATCTGGCCCTCGCCCGGCTCGAAGCCCGCCTCGTAATAGACCGCCTGGGTCAGGCACCTCAGCGCCTTGGCCCGCGCGTCGGCCGAGCCGGTCAGCACGAAGGGTTTGGCGGGCTCCAGTCCATCGGGAGCGGCGGGGCGCAGGGCGTTGATGATCCGCGCCTCCTCGAAATCCGGCTCGCGGTCGCCCAGGCGCGGAATAGCCTTGAGGTTGATGACCTCCCAGCCCTCGACGCGGCCCCAGTAGTCCTTGTGGGGGCGGGGGTCATGACGCCTGGCCAGGGCCAGCATGGCGGGGTCGTAGTCGGCGACATAGCGGGCCAGGCCCTTGTCGCTGAAGCTGCCCGTCACCCGCACGAGACCCGCCTCGCGGCCCTCGCCGGCGGCGACGTAGTAGGTCGTGGTCGAACACGCGCAAAGACCGCCGACGACCAGCATGGTCGCGGCGGCCTTGCGAACTGGCGATGCGCTCAGGGTCCCCACCCCGCCCTCTGGCGGTTACTTGCCGCCGAGCGTGGAACGAAGCATCCAGGCGTGCTTCTCGTGGGCCTGCAGGCGTTGGGTGAAGAGATCGGCCGTGGCCTCGTCGCCCGCCTCGTCCGGGACCGGGAAGCTGTCGCGCAGCGTGCGGATCACCGTCTCGTTGTCGGCCAGCAGTTCCTTGAGCATGGCTTCCCAATCATTTTCGGGATTGCCGTCCTTGATGCTCGAGAGGTTGCCGAAGGCGGCGTAACCCTGCGGCGCCAGCTCGCCCAGGGCGCGAATGCGCTCGGCGATGGCGTCCAGCGCGGCCCACTGCTCGGTGTACTGGCCTTCCAGAAGAACGTGCAGCGACTGGAAATTCGGGCCCCGAACGTTCCAGTGATAGCCATGCGTCTTCAGATAGAGCGCGTAGCTATCGGCCAGCACCTTGTTCAGCGCCGCGGCGATGTCGGAACGTTGTTTGGCGCTCAGTCCGGTGTTCAGCGCGTCGGCCATCGTGATCTCCCGTGTTGCTTGTCTTAGGTAAGCGTGCCCATCTTTCGCGCAAGACATCTTTGCCGGGACGAAGATGGAGAACAAAGACGCCCCGTCCCTTGCCTCGGACGAGCAAGGACGCATTCACGGCCTGATTAGCGCGTGGCTGATCCCTCCGGTTCCCCCACCGGCGCCGCTTTGCGCCCTGGCGGCGGTGATCGGCATCGGCATGGCCGTGCTGATCCGCGTGGCGCTGCTGGGGCTGCATGGCGGCGTCGGCGCGACCCAGCCGTTCTTTCCCGCCGTGATGATGGTGACGCTGTACGCCGGATGGCGCTGGGGCCTGGTTCCCACCGTGGCCGGCGCCGCCTTTGGCTGGTGGCTGTGGGGCGGCCGCGAGGGCGTGCCGCTGTCCGAGGACGAGCTGGCGACCATGGTCATCTACCTGCTCTGCGCGGTGATGGTCGTCGCGATCGCCGAGGGCCTGCGCGGGGCCATCCGCGGCCTGGCCAAGGTCAAGCGCGACCTTGCCGAGGCGCGCGAACGCCTTCGCGTGACCCAGACCGCCGCCGGCGTGGGGCCCTGGGAGTTCAATTTGGAGACGGGCGAGCTCCACCTGTCGCCCGCCGCGCGGCGGAACCTGGGCGCGCCGCTGGAGGGGCCGATCAACCTCGCCGACATGGCTGACTACGTCCATCCCGACGACCGCGCCATGGCGCGCGAGCGGGTCCGGGCCGCCTTGGCCGGGTCCGAGGACTACGAGGTCGAGTATCGCCTGGCCGACACCAGCCAAGGCGAGCGCTGGGTCCACGGCCGGGGCGAGGTGGTCCGCGACGAGGCCGGCAAGCCGACCCGGATGATCGGCCTGAACTTCGACGTCACCAACCGTCGCCGCGCCGAGGAGCAGGTGCGCGAGAGCGAGGCGCGCTTCCGGAACCTGGCCGACAGCGCGCCGGCCCTGATGTGGACCACGCGGGTCGGCGGCGTGCGCGAGTTCGTCAACCAGGCCTATGTCGACTTCGCGGGCCTGTCCTACGACGAGGCGCTGACTCTGGATTGGCGCACGCGGCTGCACCCCGACGACCTGCCTGGCCTGCTGAAGGCCCAGATCGAAGGCGAGTCCTCGCGCAAGCCGTTCAGCCTGGAAGGACGCTATCTGAAGGCCGATGGCGAATGGCGATGGCTGAAGTCGTTCTCGCAGCCGCGCTTCGACCCGACCGGGGCCTTCTCGGGCTTCGTCGGCATCGCCTTCGACATCACCGACGCCAAGCGGGCCGAGGAGAACCTGACCAACATCAACGAGCTGCTCAGCGAGCGCGCCGCCTCCGCGGTGGCCGAGCGCGACGCGGCCCAGGCGGCCCTGCTGCAGGCCCAGAAGCTGGAGGCGATCGGCCAGCTGACGGGCGGGGTGGCCCACGACTTCAACAACCTGCTGACCGTGGTGATCGGCGCCCTGGACGTGGTCGCGCGTCACCCCGACGACGCCAAGCGACGCGAGCGGATGATCGGCGCGGCCCTGGCGGCGGCCAAGCGCGGCGAGAAACTGACCCAGCACCTCCTGGCCTTCGCTCGCCGCCAACCGCTGAAGCCGGAGGTGCGCCGGGTCGATGGCCTGATCGCCGAGAGCGAGGAACTGCTCAAGCGCGCCTTGGGCGACGCCTATGGCTTTAAGCTGCGCCTGGGCGCGGGCGTGCGCGCGGCGCGTATCGACGCGGGTCAGTTCGAGGCGGCGCTGCTGAACCTCGTGGTCAACGCCCGCGACGCCACGCCGCCGGGCGGGTCTGTCACCATCGAGTCCGGGGCGGTGACGCTCGCCGAGCGCGGCGGCGAGCTCGAGCCTGGCGCCTATCTGAAGGTTTCGGTGCGCGACACCGGCTCGGGCATGGACGCGGCCACGATCGCCCGCGCGGTCGAGCCGTTCTTCACCACCAAGCCGCCCGGCGAGGGCACCGGCCTTGGCCTGTCCCAGGTCTACGGCTTCGCCCGCCAGAGCGGCGGCTCGGTCGAGATCGAGAGCGTCGTGGGCCAGGGCTCGACCGTCTCGCTGCTGCTGCCGGTGGTCGAGGCCGCGCTGTCCCAGGACGCCGCCTCGAAGGTCGATCCGATCAGCGCCCAGACCCCCTCGCGCATCCTGCTGGTCGAGGACGACCCCCAGGTGGCCGAGCTGGTCGAGGCGATGCTCGGCGATCTGGGCCACACGGTCGTCCGCGCCGGCGGCGTCGACGAGGCCCTTTCGCGGCTGGACCAGGACGCGGACATCCAGCTGGTGCTCACCGACGTGATCATGCCCGGCGGCAAGAGCGGCGTGGATTTGGCCGAACAGCTGGCCGCCTCGCGTCCCGGCCTGCCGGTGGTGCTGTGCTCGGGCTATGTCGGCGGCGACCAGAGCCGCGCACGCGCCGGCGACTGGCCGTTCATCTCCAAGCCGTTCTCGCTGGAGACCCTGGCCCAGGCCCTGGCCCAGGCGCGGCCGGGCTGAGGGCGTTCAGGAGAGCGGCGCGCCGCT
>CAKZJK010000381.1 GCA_936942565.1 uncultured Caulobacter sp.
AACGGCCGAGGCGCCGCCCGCGACGGTCTCGATGCGTTCGACCATCATCGACGGGATCAGGTTCAGGTCGACGGCCGGCGAGGAGGCGTCCGAGAACACGATCCGGCGACCGTCCATCAGGACCAGCGTGCGCGTGGCGCCCAGACCGCGGATGTCGGCGCGAGCCTGACCCGACAGGTACAGCGAGCTCGACGAGTTCTGGCCGTTGGTGTTGGCGTTGATCGACGGCACGTCGAGCAGGGCCTCGGCGATCGAGGTGTTGCCCGATTCACGGATCTGTTCGCCGCTGATCACCGACATGGCGACCGGCGAGTTGAAGGTGTCGCGACGGATGCGCGAACCGGTGACCACGATTTCCTCGACGGCGGTCGTATCCGCGCCAGCGGCCGGCGCCGTTTGCGCCAGGGTGACCGTCGGAGCGAACATCGTCAGCCCGCCCAGCATCGTCGTCGCCAGGAGTAGCTTGTGCTTCAACGCCATAATTTACTTGTCCCCGAATAAAAGAACGCCCGTTGCGCGTGAGCAGCGCGCACGGGTGTAGGAGGTCCATTCCTCGGGGCGGACGTTATCGGCTTTCGCGAGCGCTAGAAGGCATTGTGGCTAAATTGCGCTTGGACTCTGGCGCGAAGATACCAAAATGTCACACATTCGCGGCGTGTCTGTAAAAATTGGAACAAAGTGATCGCAACTTGAGCTTGTCGATAGGCTCAAGTGGCCCAAGAGGGGGCAAATTATGCCCGAGGCCGCAAGGCGAGTGACGCCTTGTTGCACGTTTTGCGATTGTATTGCTTGGGGAGCCCGGATTTTGGGCGATTCTTGGATGCCGTCAGCGTCCGTCGCGGCGCCGCCGCGACAAGCACGGGCGCCCCCTGGCGAGGCGCCCGTCGGGGATATCAGGCCGTCTGGGCGACCAGACCTTCCAGCACGCGGCGCAGGTCGGCCTCGCGGAACGGCTTTTGCAGAACGGCCGAGCCTCTGTGATCCTCGCTGATGCCCGCCTCGCCATAGCCGCTGGCGAAGGCGTAGGGCACGCCGCGGGCGCGCAGGGCGTCGGCGACCGGGAAGATCGGCCGACCGCCCAGGTTCACGTCCAGCAGGGCCGCGTCGATGTCCTCCGCGCCCGCCAGGCGCAAGGCCTCCTCGATCTCGGCGGCGGGGCCGACGACCGTGCAGCCAAGGTCGGTCAGCATGTCCTCGACCAACATGGAAACCAGGGCTTCGTCTTCGACGACCAGCACCTTCAGGGACGAGAGTGTCTTCATAGATCAGGGCTCCAGCGCGCGACGGGGCAGCGCCATGTGGCAGACGAGTCCGGTGGGATCATAGGTCAGCTCGACGCCGCCGGATAGCTCGGCCGCGAGACCGCGCTCAAGAAGCCGCGCGCCAAAGCCGCGGCGGGTCGGATTGTTGACCGGCGGACCGCCGCGTTCGGTCCAGCTCAGGCGTAGCAAATCGCCGTCCTGCCGCCAGGCGACGATCACCTCGCCGCCGGGAACCGACCATGCGCCGTACTTGACCGCGTTGGTCGCCAGCTCGTGGATCCCCATGCCCAGGGCGACCGCGGCCTTGGGGTTCAGGCGCAGGTCCGACGCGTAGTCGAAGGTGACCCGATCCTCGGCGGCCATCGCGCGCAGCTCGCCGTCGACGACCTCCCGCAGGCTGGCGCCCTCCCAGCTCTCGCGGGTCAGCAGGTCGTGGGTATGGGACAGGGCGATCAGTCTGGATTCGAAGGCCTCGCGGAAGAATTCCGGCGAGGTGATCGAGCGCAAGGTCTGGGCGGCGATCGACTGCACCGTGGCGAGGCTGTTCTTGACCCGGTGGTTCAGCTCGTTGACCAGCAGCTTCTGGCGGTCCTCGGCGCGCTTGCGCTCGGTGATGTCCAGCGACACGCCGGCCAGCCGCCGGGCGCCGCCGTCGTCGGCGGTCTGGGCGGCGCGGCCTCGGGCGTGAAGCCAGCGCAGCTCGCCGGTCGGCAGGATCACGCGGTATTCCACGTCGTAGTCCGCGCCGTCGCGGATCGCGCTCTCGATCGCCCCCATGATCCGCGGCCGATCCTCGGGATGGATCGTGGCGATCAGGTCCGCGAAGGTGAAGGACTCGTCCGCGCGGCGACCATAGTTGGCCTTGCAAAGATCCGAGGCCTCGTAGGCGCGGGTGGCCACGTCCAGGTCCCAGGAGCCCATGCGGCCGGAGTCGAGCGCGAACTTGAGACGTTCCTCGGCGCGTCGCCGCTGGTCGAGTTCGCTCAGGGCGGCGGCGTTGACGCGGATCGACTCGATGGTCACCGCCACCTGGGCGCCCAGGCCGACCAGCAGCGCCTCGTCGCGGGCGGTGAAGCGCCCGGGCTCGGCGTGTCCGAAGAACAGACCGCCCAGCACCGCGCCACGCGGGCTCGTGACGGGGATCGCCAGATAGCTGCGCACCGGCAGGTGGCCCTCGGGCATGCCCCGGCGCGGCGCGTTGCGGCCATAACGCGGGTCCTTGGTGATATCGTCCGAGCGCACGACCCCGACGCCGTCGAAGGTAGGGGCGAAGACCTCGGTCTTGCGGGGCATGGGGAAGTTGGAGAACGCCTCGGGCGGCGCGCCCGAGAGCCGATAGAGCGTGTAGGACTCACCGTCCTCGGCCACGACATTGTAGAAGAAAGCGCCATAGTCGGCGCCGATGATGTCGCGCGCGCCGTCGATCACCGCCTGGACGCAGGCGTCGACATCGCCGCTGGAGGCCACCGCCTGGGTGACGCGGGCCAAGGTTTCGGACTTGCGGATTTCCTCGGCGAGGGCCGAGTCGGCCCGCGCCAGGCGCGCGCGGATTTCATCATCCGAACCATCGCTAACCCGCGGCTCAGCCAAGCTGACCAATTTGCCCCTCCACCTGGCCGCCCCTGACCAGCAATGGCGCTAAACGCGCGCGAAGAGATTGGGTTCCGCCGCTGTCAAATGATCAGCTCACGGACCCTCGCCTTCGTCTAGCAAGGCGCTAATGCGCAAGGCGGTGATCTGGTTGCGCTGACGGCGCAGCACCTGGAACCGGTGGCGGTGAAAGATGAAGGTCTGACCGGGTTCCGGGATCATCTGGGCTTCGTGGATGACCAGGCCCGCGATCGTCACCGCGTCGCCTTCCGGCAGGCGCCAGTCCATGGCGCGGTTGAGGTCGCGCACCGTGACGTGGCCGTCGACATTGACCGAGCCGTCCTGCTGCTTGCGCACGCCGTCCAGCGCGGTGTCGTGCTCGTCGTCGATCTCGCCGACGATCTCCTCGAGGATGTCCTCCAGCGTCACCAGGCCCTGCAGGGCGCCGTACTCGTCGACGACCAGGGCGAAGTGAATCTTGCGCTTGAGGAAGGCGTTCAGTTGGTCCTTGAGGTTGGTGGTGTCCGGGATGAACCAGGGCTCGCGCAGGATGGCGGCGATGTCGAGACCCTCGACGCCGGTGGGGGACTCCGCCAGGGCCTTCAGCAGGTCGCGGGCGTGCAGCACGCCGACGATGTTGTCGGGCTCGTCGCGATAGACCGGGACGCGGGTGTGCTGGGCCTCCAGCACCTCCTCGACCATCTCACGGGCGGGCAGGGCGGCGTCCAGCAGGACCATCGACTTGCGGTGGACCATGATCTCCGAGACGTCCATGTCCGACAGGTCCAGCACCCCGCCCAGCATGCGCCGGTCGTCGGTCTCCACCAGGCCCTCGGAGTGGTGATAGTCGACCGCGCCGCGGATCTCCTCGTGGGCGGCCAACACGTCGACGGCCATGTCCAGCTTGACCCCGAACAGGCGCAGCGTGCGGCGGACGATCCACTGGATCGTGTAGATGATCGGCCCAAACAGCCGGACGATGAACAGGGTGGGGCCCGACAAGGCGCGGGCCACGTCGTCGGAGCGGACGATGGCCACCGTCTTGGGCAGCACCTCGGCGAACACCAGGACCAGCACGGTCATCACGGCGGTGGCGACCGCCACGCCCCACGGGCCGGGGATCAGGGTGGTCAGCACCTGGGTCGCCAGGGCCGAGGCCAGGATGTTGATCAGGTTGTTGCCCAGCAGCACGGCCCCGATCATCGTCTCCTGGTCGGACAGCAGCTTGTTGACCCGCCGGGCCGGCGCGTCGCCATCGCGCTCCAGCTGGTGCATGCGCGAGCGGCTGGCGCCCGTCATCGACGTCTCGGCCGCCGAGAACAGCGCCGAGAGGGTCAGCAGGGCGATGACGATGGGCGCGAGGCCGAGCAGGGCGGTGAACATGGGATTGTTCTAGGCCAAGCCGGCGGTGGGCGTTAGCCCCCCGGGTGAAGGCCCGGCGCCTCCTGGCCGGTGCGGGCGACGTATTCGGTGTAGCCGCCGCCATACTGATGAACGCCCTCGGGCGTCAGCTCCAGCACCCGGTTCGACAGGGCCGCCAGGAAGTGGCGGTCGTGCGAGACGAAAAGCATGGTGCCCTCGAAGTCGGCCAGGGACGCCACCAGCATCTCCTTGGTCGCCATGTCCAAGTGGTTGGTCGGTTCGTCGAGCACCAGCAGGTTGGGCGGATCGAACAGCATCTTGGCCATGACCAGGCGCGCCTTCTCGCCGCCCGACAGCACCCGGCAGGGCTTTTCGACGTCGTCGCCGGAGAAGCCAAAGCAGCCCGCCAGGGTGCGCAGGGCGCCTTGGCCCGCCTGCGGGAACGAGCGCTCGAGCGACTCGAAGATCGTCTCCTCGCCGTCCAATAGGTCCATGGAGTGCTGGGCGAAGTAGCCCATCTTCACGCTGGCCCCGATGGCGACCTTGCCCTGGTCGGGCTCGGCGGCGCCGGCCACCAGCTTCAGCAGGGTCGACTTGCCCGCGCCGTTGGCGCCGAGCACCGCCCAGCGCTCCTTGCGCCGGACCAGGAAGTCGAGGTCGGCGTAGATCGGCCGCTCGCCATAGCCCTTGTGGACGCCCTTCAGGCTGATCACGTCCTCGCCCGAGCGCGGCGGGCTCTGGAATTCGAACTGGACGGTCTGACGGCGGCGCGGGGCCTCGACGCGCTCGATCTTGTCCAGCTTCTTGACCCGGCTCTGCACCTGCGCCGCATGCGAGGCCCGCGCCTTGAAGCGCTCGATGAACTTGATCTCCTTGGACAGCATCGCCTGCTGGCGCTCATACTGCGCCTGCTGCTGCTTCTCATTGAGCGCCCGCTGCTGCTCGTAGAAATCGTAATCCCCGGAAAAGGTCGTGAGCTGGCCGGCGTCGATCTCGATCACCTTGTTGATGATGCGGTTGATGAATTCGCGGTCATGCGAGGTCATCAGCAGTGCGCCCTCGTAACCCTTGAGGAATTGCTCCAGCCAGATCAGGCTTTCCAGGTCGAGATGGTTGGACGGCTCGTCGAGCAGCATGACGTCGGGCCGCATCAGCAGGATGCGCGCCAGCGCGACGCGCATTTTCCAGCCGCCGGACAACAGGCCGACGTCCTTGTCCATCATCTCCTCGGAGAAGCCGAGACCCGACAGCGCCTCGCGGGCGCGGCTGTCGAGCGCATAGCCATCGAGTTCCTCGAAGCGCGCCAGCACCTCGCCATAGCGCGCGATGATGTCGTCCATCTCGTCGGCGCGATCCGGATCGGCCATCGCGGTCTCGAGCTCCTTCAGCTCGGCTGCGACCGACGACACCGGCCCTGCCCCGTCCATGACCTCGGCCACGGCACTGCGGCCGGACATCTCGCCGACATCCTGGTTGAAGTAGCCGATCGAGACGCCGCGATCGATCGAGACCTGCCCCTCGTCCGGCTGCTCGCGGCCGGAAATCATCCGGAACAGTGTCGTCTTGCCGGCGCCGTTCGGACCGACCAAGCCGATCTTCTCGCCGCGCTGGAGGGCGGCGGAGGCTTCGATGAAGAGAATCTGGTGGCCGACTTGCTTACTGACGTTATCGAGGCGGATCATGAGGGCTCAGGACATGGACATGTTGCCGCCGCTCTTAGTCGATGCGCGCCGCCGGTGGAAGGCGCAATTTGGGCCCTTCCGCCCGTACCATCAGACCGGCTGGGTCAGCGGCCGTGCGGCCGGAAATCCTGGTTGCCGAACGGCTTGTCGGTCGGAATGCGAATGGCGATGTAGCCGCGATCCATCGAGGCGTGGCAAGCATTGCAGCCCGAGGTGAGCTCCGTCACGGCCGCGGCGAAGCGCTTGCCGTCCTTGGCCGCGATGGCATCCGAAATCGACTGGATCGAATGGCCCAGCGTTGTCACGTTGTCCACCGGCAGACCCGAATAGAAGATCGCGGCGTCGGTCAGGCTCTGCCTCAGCTGAGCAAGTTCATAGGACGCGAGATCCCAGTTCCTGGCCTGTCCGGCGAACGACAGTTTCGCATGCCGGACCTGAATGAGATTCATGATGTCGCCGAGCCGCGGCAGATACTGGTCGGCACTGGACCGCGATTGCGCCGCGGCCAACGAGACCGCCGAACAGGCAAGCAGAACACCAGCAACCCACTTGCGATAGTTCATTTCGACACCCCCGCTTCCCAGATCCGAACCGTTGCAGTTCAAGAACGACATACCGCCGCGATCGAAAGCCGGACTTGCGATTGATCAAGACCGACCAGGTGAACGGCTCCATAGACCGTCTCGAGCTCTCAAGGCTTGAAAAACAAATGATCCGCCGAAGCGGCTGCTCCGGCGGATCATCATGTCAGCCCCTGCCCCGGGGTATCGTATTCGGCGTCTTAGGCTGCAGCTTTCGCGCCGGTCGGAACCACGGCGATCGTCTTCAGGACCTGAGACGCGATCTGGTAGGGGTCGCCCTGGGAGTTCGGACGGCGGTCTTCCAGATAGCCCTTGTAGCCATTGTTGGCGAAGGAATGCGGCACGCGGATCGAGGCGCCACGGTCGGCAACGCCATAGCTGAACTTGTTCCACGGAGCGGTCTCGTGCTTGCCGGTCAGGCGCAGGTGGTTGTCCGGACCATAGACGTCGATATGCTCTTTCCAGTTCTTTTCGAATGCCGCCATCAGTGCTTCGAAATAGGCCTTGCCGCCGACTTCGCGCATGAACTTGGTCGAGAAGTTGCAATGCATGCCCGAGCCGTTCCAGTCGGTGTCGCCCAGCGGCTTGCAATGATACTCGATGTCGATGCCGTATTTTTCGGTCAGGCGCTGCAGCAAGTAGCGTGCCATCCAGATCTCGTCGGCAGCCTTCTTGGAGCCCTTGCCGAACACCTGGAATTCCCACTGGCCCTTCGCCACCTCGGCATTGATGCCTTCGTGGTTGATGCCGGCTTCCAGGCAAAGGTCGAGATGTTCCTCGACGATTTCGCGCGCGACGTCACCGACGTTCGAATAGCCCACGCCAGTGTAGTAAGGGCCTTGCGGCGCCGGATAGCCATGTTCGGGGAAGCCGAGCGGACGGCCGTCCTTATAGAAGAAGTATTCCTGCTCGAAGCCGAACCAAGTGCCTTCGTCATCCAGGATCGTGGCGCGGGCATTGGTCGGGTGCGGGGTGACGCCGTCGGGCATCATGACTTCGCACATGACCAGAACGCCGTTGGTGCGAGCCGGATCCGGATACAGGGCAACGGGCTTGAGCACGCAATCGGAACTACGGCCTTCCGCCTGCATGGTCGACGAGCCGTCAAAGCCCCAGAACGGGAGCTGATCCAGCGTCGGGAAGGCATCGAATTCCTTGATCTGCGTCTTGCCACGCAGGTTTGGTACCGGAGTGTACCCATCGAGCCAGATGTACTCGAGCTTGTACTTAGTCATTACGAACCTCTCATAGGTTGAAGGCACATGAGATCGTAAAATCTCAACGCGAACCCTAGCCCGCAATTTCAGTCGGCGCGGGGGTGGGACCGACAGTGTACATGCACATCATATGCCAGATCGGCCGGGCGCGACAAAATGTCAGCAAAAGCGAATAATATGGGCGCTTCGACATTATGGAAATACAACCAAAAGGGGAATAGGATAAAATTGCCTTGTGAAAGGCAAATTCACTGATTGGCAAAGAAATGATCAGAATGCGATGGAAATTCGATTCCTTGGCGCGAAAGTACGAGAGTGCGATGCAAAAAATGAGATTTTTGATCAAAAATAGACGAGAATCGTGATTTTCTCTGCAAAAACAGGATACAACTTACTCAGATTGTCTAAGTGCCTAAAAAATAATCAGACTGAATTATTTTTAATCAGTTTGTGGCAAGTTTCCGAACTCTATGCTATAGATCTAAATCAAGCGCACTGGGTTGCGCGGATTAGAACGCAAGAGTTGAAGATGATGAGAACGCAAGAAACGCATAAGACAGCGACTGTCATTCCCTTCCCGGATTCGGCCAAGCGCCGGAGCCTTCGCTTCGAGGAGGAAGTACGCCAGATTGCCGAGAACCGGTTCGAAACCGTGTCCGACTACGAAGGCGGCTGGTACCACAATGATGCGATCCGCGACGCTGACAAGAATACCAAGCAGTAGCTTCAGGACATAGTAATCCGTGCCCGGACCCGATCGCCAGGAGACTGGCCCGAGGCTTTGCGATGAAAAGCCGTGCCGAGACTCTCGGTTTCCATAGCCCGCACGCCGGTGTTTTCATCTCTCGACCGGGAGACTTTTTCCGGCAAAGGCGCGAACGTCGTTTGACCGTACAGGCGTCATTGAATAGGCATGTTCGCGTGCTAGTGACGGCTCCCGAAAACACAAAGAAGGAAAACTCCATGATCGAACCGCTCGGAATCCTGATGTACGGGTATGAAGGCGAGGACGAAGTCAGCGTCATTCTCGGCGAAGAGCATGATGATGTCGCGTTCCGCT
>CAKZJK010000382.1 GCA_936942565.1 uncultured Caulobacter sp.
GACGACCCCGCCGGTCCAGCGGTGCAGCAGGCGCAAGGTCTTCATCAGAAGCGGGTTTCCCAGCCCAGGGTCGCGGTCCGCCCACGCCCGGCATAGATCTTGTCCTTGGCCGGCAAGGTCGTGTCCGAATAGTAGGTCAGGTACTGCTTGTCGAAGAGGTTCTGCACCCCCAGCGACACCGCGCCGACCGGCAGCTGGTAGCGCACGAAGGCGTCCGCGACCGTGTAGCCGTCGAAGTCGTCCTTCACGAGCGCCTTTTGCATGTCGCGCGACAGGTAGGACTGCATCTGCAGGCGCAGCGCCCACTTGCCCGTCTGGTAGTCGGCGGCGAGATTTAGACGGTCGGGCGAGATGTTGGCGCCATCGAGGTTGGTGTCGACCTTGCCGTCGGCGTTGGTGTCGGTCTTGCCCCGCAGGCGGGCGTAGCCGGCCGAGAGATCGAGACCCGGCACGGGCGTGCGCGCCTTCACATTGACCTCGAGCCCCTCGATCGCCACGCGCTGGCGCTGCACATCGAAGATCCCGCCGGCGTTCTTGACCAGCAGTTGGCCCAGCTTCGACGAGGACCAGAAATAGGCGACGCTGGCGTCGAACGGACCGCGCTTCAGCTCGGCCCCGAGCTCGCGGTTGTTCGACACGATCGGCTCGATCGCCAGATAGGTGTCGACGTCGACATTGGCGACATTGATCGCGCGCAGGATGCGGCCGACGTCGGGGACCGTGTAGCCCTCGGCGTAGCTGCCATAGACGCGCAGGCCTTTGGCGGGTTCGAACACGACGCCGCCGTTGGCCAGAGTCGCCTTGAAGTCCGGATTGCCGCCGGCGACCTTGCGCGAGCCGTAGAAGGCCAGGGTCGTGAAGTCGTCGACCTTCAGCTCGACATTCTCGAAGCGGACGCCGCCGGCCAGACGCAGCTTGCCGCCCAGCAGGGCGTAGTTGCCCTGGATGAAGGGCGCGACGCTCTGGAACTTGGTCGGAGGCACCCAGGCGCGGCCGGTGGCGATCAGCAGTTGCTCGGTGCGATCGTTCAGCGCGTCGAGACCGACGGTCGCCGTCAGCCCCTCGACGCCCGGCACGGCGCGCTCGTAGCTGGCCCGCGCGCCCAGCTTGCGCGAGCGGTTCGAGGACTGGTCGAACAGCGTGCCCGACGGCGCGATGCTGACGTCTTGGAACGTCGCGTTCCGGTCGCCGCCGAACGTGTCCCGAGAGCGGTTGAAGAACAGCTGCGCGGTCAGGGCGCCGCTGTACAGGTCGTCATCGGTCAGCGAGGCCGACAGGGTCTCGACGCGACCTTGGGCGGGCTTGCCTGGCACGACGCCGCGATAGGCCGTGGTCGGCAGGCGGGTCAGGCGCGAGCCATCGGTCGGCGCCGCGGCGGTGCCGGTGACGGTCACATAGTCGCCGTCGCCCTTCAGCTCGAAGCGGTTGGCGACAATGTCCAGACGCGTGCTGGGGTCGATCTGCCAGCCGAGGCGGCCGAACAGCGACAGAGTCTTGGAATCCTGGACGTCGCCCTGGGTGTTGTCCATGCCGATGCGGCGGCCGTGGGCGTCGTAGAAGGCGCCGCGCGACTCGTAGGCCACGCCAGCCGTCGCGTCGAACGCGCCCTCACGCCAGCCGACCAGGCCCGCGAGCTTGCCGCCAACCGCGTCGCCCATGTCGTGGCCGAGCGTGGTCTGAGTCAGAATGCGCCCCGAAACACCGTCCTGCTTCGGCGCGCCGACCGTCACCTGTTTCACCACGCCGCCGGTGGCGCCGATTCCCTGCAGGGCGTTGGAGCCGTAGATCAGCTCGACCCGGTCGACGAAGAACGGATCGATCGTATAGCCGTCCCGAGAACCGTCGCGGATCGGGGTCGACTGCGGAATGCCGTTGATGGCGTAGAGCGGCGAGCGGCCGCGCAGCGTCTCCCCTGCCCCCGATAGTTTCTGGCGCGTGGGCGAGAACGACGGCGAAAGGGTCGCGATGGCGTCGACGACCGAACCGCTGATGGCGACCTGCTGATTGAGGCTCTCGTTGTCGACGACATCAACGGTCATCGGCAAGGCGCTGGCTGGGAGGATCGTGCGGGCCGCGGTGATCACCACCTGATCGACGCTGGTCGAGGGCTCTTCCGGGCGCGCCTGGGCGCCGCCGCCGGCCGACAGGGTCAACAGGCTCAAGCTGGAAACGAGAACGGCGCGCCGAGCCGCGCCCTTGGTCTGAAATCGCACCGTGAAGCCACCCAAACAATCGACGTGCCGGGCGTATAGTCGCTATTGCGAGTTACTTTCAATAGCAAAGAGAGCTGCCGCGACCTCGGGGCAAACGTGCTGGCCATGCCGTCGCGCGGAGCAACGCGGCCTAGCCGACGAGATCGGACAACCAGGAGATGGGGGGATGGCGGAGACGGAGGGATTCGAACCCTCGATACCCTTTTGAGGTATGCCGCTTTAGCAAAGCGGTGCCTTCAGCCTCTCGGCCACGTCTCCTCCTGAGAGGGAGCGGTTCGATAGCCTGTTCGGTGCGACATGACAACGGCGTCAATGCCAAAAATATGCGTGTTAACGTCGCACTTAGAAGACCCCACTAGATTGAACGGCGTTTTCCGAACATCGGTCGCCATGCAGCCTAATTCAGAGCCTAACTCCACGCGCGCTTCCACCCTGGCGTTCACCGCCTTCGGGGAGCTTTTGGCGCGCATCGGACACGAGCCCGGCAACCGCGCGCGCCAGCGGCGGCGCTCGCCGCTGCGCCCGCGCAAGCTGGTGCCGGCCCGTTCGCGGATGGAAGCTCGCTGGCTCGCGCGCGTCTTCGGCCTGGTCGATATCATCAGCGTCTTGCTGATGGCGGCGCCCGTCACCCTGGCCCGAGATCTCCTCACGGGCGTGACCTGGACCCTCGCCGCGCCGATCGCCCTACGGGCGCTGGGGGCCTACGCCTTTCCCCGGAAGCTGAGCCTGACGCGCCACCTTGCCATCGTGGGCCAAGCGCTCGCCATCGCCGCGATCCTGGCGACCATGGCTTCGCTGACTTTCAACCCGTTGGACGCGCGCGCGGCCCTCTCGCTGCTGGGCGCCAGCGGCTTCGTCGTCGCGCTGCATGCTGGCTGGTGGAAGATCATCGACCATGCCCGGCGCCAAGGGCTGCTGACGCCCAACGTGGTCATTGTCGGCGCCACGGCCAACGCCCAACGCCTGATCGAGGCGGCCATGCGCACCGGCGAGGTCAACGTGCTGGGGCTGTTCGACGACCGGCTGCGCCGCGCGCCCGTGAACATCCTGGGCGTGCCGTTGCTGGGCGACACCGACGCGCTGCTGCATCACCGGCTCGCGCCCTATATCGATCGCGTGGTCATCGCGATCACCGCGAGCGCCGAGGCCCGCGTCAACGAGTTGGTCGACAAGCTGGGCGTCCTGCCCCACCCCTTGAACCTCTTCGTCGATGGCGGAACGCCGGACGAGGACGATGCGACGCTCGCGCGCATCGCGGCCGGCGCGGAGCATCCGCTTTCGGGTTGGAGCGATCTTCGTCGCCGCCGTGTCTTGGCCAAGCGCGTTCTGGATCTGACGCTGGCCGTCATCGGCCTCGCCGCGGCGAGTCCGATCATGCTGGCGATCGCGCTCGCGGTGAAGCTCGACAGCCCTGGCCCCGTGTTCTTTCGCCAGCGCCGTCACGGCTTCAACAACGAGGAATTCCTGGTCTGGAAGTTCCGCTCGATGCGCCAAGAGGCGGCGGACGCCCAGGCCGCCCGCCAAATCCGCGCCGGCGACGATCGGGTGACCCGAGTCGGACGCTTCATTCGCCGGACAAGCCTCGACGAACTGCCTCAGTTGCTGAACGTGTTGCGCGGCGAGATGTCGATCGTCGGCCCCCGTCCCCACGCGGTGGGCATGAAGACCGCTGGCGTCGAGTCGGCCAAGTTGGTGGCGGAGTACGCCCATCGCCACCGGATGAAGCCCGGCCTCACGGGCTGGGCCGCGATCAAGGGCTCGCGCGGACCGGTCGACACGCCGGAATGCGTGCGACGTCGCGTGGCGCTGGATGTCGAATATATCGAGCGCCAGTCGTTCTGGCTGGATCTCTACATCATCCTGATGACCGTGCCTTGCCTGCTGGGGGACCGGTCAACGGTCCGCTAGGCGCGCGGGTTGGCGAGCTCCGCCCGCCTGGGCGATATTCGAGGGGGTATTTCGCGCCGCCGATGCGGCTGCGGCGTCACTCGTCCGGCGGACGACGGCTCGCGCCGCCGGCGGCCTTCGGCGGCCGCCGCGTATGAGCGCCCGCACTGGGGCGCCGTGATTTCGAGAAACTGGAGCCTGGCGAACCAGGCTCAGCCGTGAGCGAGCCATTCGCGCGCCTGGCGCTGAGCCTCGGCAACGTCTTCGCTGGCCATCTCCTGAGCCAACTCCTTGCGATAGAGCTTGGCTTCGACCGAACCGCGCATGGCGGCCAGGTTGAACAGCATGTGGGCCGAAACGTAGTCCAGCGGCGCGCCGCCTTGACCCGTCGAATACAGCAGGCCCATGCGGAACAGCTCGTCCCCGGTGGATTCGGCGCTCGGCAGGGGCAGCGTGGCGACGACGGCCGGCGGTTCATTCATCAACATCATGGCTCATCTCCTTTCTTAGGCTCACCACGGCGTTCTGCCGGATCAGAGCACGAATGGAGGAAAGTCCAGCGCGACTGAACATATAGTTAATCGCGCGGGAGCCATGAATGCGACCAAATGTATACTCGACCGCCGGCCTGATTACTGACCGTAAAGGATAGTATACGACGCCTTAACGGGCCCTCTGGCCGAACAGCACCTTTCGGGCTTCTTCGGCCGCTTTTCCCGACGCTTGAAGGCCTTGCGAGCGCAATTCAGCGCCAAGCTTGAAGCCTTTCTGAACGGCGTCGCGCGCCCCAACCCGCTCGAACCAGCTCCTCAAATTGGGGAACTCGTCGAGAATAATGCCCTGGTTCTTCCACGGAACGACCCAGGGCCAGGCCATGAAGTCGGCGATGGACAGATCGCCGCAGATGAAATCGCGCCCCTCCAGTTGCTTGTTCAGGACGCCGTAGAGACGGTGGGTCTCATTGGTGTAGCGGATGACGCCATAAGCGATCTGGCGCTGATCGGCGATGATCGCGGGCGCGTACTGGCGGAAGTGATGGGTCTGGCCGGCCATGGGACCCAGGCCCGCCATCTGCCACATCACCCACTGGTCGATCTCGACCCGATCCCGCTCGTTCTGGCCGTAGAAGTGGCCAGTCTTGCGCGCCAGATACTGCAGGATCGCGCCGGACTCGAAGACCGAGATGGGCTGGCCGTCAGGGCCGTCCGGATCGACGATGGCAGGCATCCGGTTGTTCGGGCTGATCGCCAGGAAGTCCGGCTTGAACTGCTCGCCGGTCCCGATGTTCACCGGAACCATCTCGTAGGGGAGCCCCATCTCCTCGAGGGCGATCGAGACCTTCCAGCCATTCGGCGTGGGCCAGTAGTAGAGCGCGATCGGTTTGGTCATCGGGCGTCCTCCGTGTTTTCTCGGCGTCAGGAACATGGCCGTCGCGCCCGCGTCCGCCAAGGGGTCCGCGCGCTTCCCTGTCACCGTCATTCAGGCTCGGTTCAGTCGCGAGCCGAGATCATGCGTTCAAAGGTCGAGGGAACCTCTCGGCGGTCCGAGCCGCCGTCCAAAGGAGAAGACGACATGAAACGTCTGCTGCTCACCATCGCCGCCATCGCCTCGGTGGCCGGTCCGATGGCCCTGTCGGCGACGGACGCCAGCGCGCAGGACCGCGGCCGCTGGGATCACCGGGACCGCGACTGGGATCGCGATCGCGGCCGTTGGGACAATGGTCGCCACAACGGGTGGGATCGCCGCGACCGCTGGGACCGGGGCGACCGTTGGGACCACGGCCGCCACAATGGTTACTACTACAACAGCCGCTGGCACTACGGTCCGCCGCCGGCCGCCTACTACGGCCGCCCCGGCTATCGACCAGGCTACGAGGCCTGGCGACGCGGCGCTTACTTGCCTTCCTACTATCGCGGCGGCGGCTATGTCGTGAACGACTACTATCGCTACCACCTGCGCCCGCCGCCCCGTGGCTACTATTGGTATCGCACCGGCAATGACTACGTGCTCGCGGCGATCGCCACGGGCCTGATCTTCGAAGTGATCGCCAACCGCTAGACCTCAAGCTGGCGAATAGGTTCGTCGCGGCGTCCTGGGCTATGCCTGGGACGCCGCTTTGCGGCCCTGCGCGCCGCAACCCTGCCGCGCATGGGGCGCAAAGGCCCGATTGAGAAGCCAATTCGACCGCATTGCGGGGCCAGCGTGAAGATCGCGTCACAGTCCGACGCTGACGAAACAGGTCCCGATGTGATGAAGACCCTTCGCACCACCACCGCCGCGCTCGCCCTGGCCGCCGCCGCCTTCGCCGGCACGGCGATGGCGCAAGCCACCCTGCCCCAGACCTCGCCGGCCAATCCGTCCCCGATGACCACGACGCCCGCGCCAACCAACGACGCGACCACGTCCACCGGCGCGACGACCCAGACCTCGCCCGAAACCGCGGCTCCGGCCGACAGCGCTGGCTCGCCGACCTCGGCCACCGCGCCCACCAGCGACGACGGCTCGGCCATGACCGGCGAAAAGCCGGCCAAGAAGACCAAGAAGCACAAGAGCCATGACGGCGACGCCAAGACGCCATCGAGCGATCCGTCCGCGCCGAACACGCCGCAATAAGAAAAAGTTCGCATCAACGAAGAAGGGCCCGCGGCTTTCACCGCGGGCCCTCGTCATTTCCGGCTGTCGTCAGCGCCTATTCGACGCCGAGCTTCTTGCGCAGCAGCTCGTTTACCGTGGCCGGATTGGCCTTGCCGCCCGTGGCCTTCATGACCTGGCCGACGAACCAGCCCAGAGCCTGCGGCTTGTCCTTCACGGCCTCGGCCTTGTCAGGATTGCCGGCGATCAGGTCGTCGATGGCCTTCTCGATCGCGCCGGTGTCGTTGATCTGCACCAGGCCGCGCTTCTCGACGATCTCGGCGGGACGGCCTTCGCCCGCCCACATGTGCTCGAAGACCTCCTTGGCGATCTTCGACGAGATCGTGCCGTTCTCGATCAGTTCGACCAACTGGGCGATGTCCGACGACGGCAGCGGCGAGTTCGTAAACTCGGTCCCGGCCGCCGACAGCTTGGCCAGCAGCTCGTTGGTGACCCAGTTGGCCACCAGCTTGGCGTCGCGGCCTTTCGCGGCCGCTTCGAAGTAGTCGGCGCGGTCGGCGTCAATGATCAGCACGCCGGCGTCATAGGCCGACAGGCCGTACTGGCTCTGCAGGCGCGCCTTCTTGGCGTCCGGCAGCTCCGGCAGGGTCTGTTCGATCGACTTCACCCAAGCCGGATCCAGCACCAGCGGCAGCAGGTCCGGATCGGGGAAGTAGCGGTAGTCGTGCGCCTCTTCCTTGCTGCGCATCGAGCGCGTCTCGCCCTTGGTGGGGTCGAACAAGCGGGTTTCCTGGTCGATCTTGCCGCCGTCTTCCAGGATCTCGATCTGGCGACGGGCTTCGTACTCGATGGCCTGCTGGATGTAGCGATACGAGTTGACGTTCTTGATCTCGCAGCGCGTGCCCAGATGCTTGAAGTCGCCGGTTTCGCGGAACTTCTCGTAGGCGCCGGGGCGACAGACCGAGACGTTCACGTCGGCGCGCAGGTTGCCCTTCTCCATGTCACCGTCGCAGGTGCCCAGGTAGACGAGGATTGTCCGCAGCTTCTTGACGTAGGCGGCGGCCTCTTCCGAGGTGCGCATGTCCGGTTTGGAGACGATCTCCATCAGCGCGGTGCCAGCGCGGTTCAGGTCGACATAGGTCGCGTTCGGATCCTGGTCGTGCAGCGACTTGCCCGCGTCCTGCTCCAGGTGCAGGCGCTCGATGCGCACGGTGAAGGACGAGCCGTCGTCCTTTTCCACCAACACCTCGCCCTCGCCCACGATCGGGTCCTTGTACTGGCTGATCTGGTAGCCCTGCGGCAGGTCCGGATAGAAGTAGTTCTTCCGGTCGAAGCGGCTCTTCAGGTTGATCTGGGCCTTGAGGCCCAGACCCGTCTTCACGGCTTGCTCGACGCAGAACCGGTTCAGCACCGGCAGCATGCCCGGCATGGCGGCGTCCACGAGGCTGACCTGCTCGTTCGGGCCCGCGCCGAAGCCGACGGCGGCGCCGGAGAAGAGCTTGGACTTGCTGGCGACCTGAGCGTGCACCTCGAGACCGAGGACCATTTCCCAGGGGCCGGTGCGGCCTTGGATCTGTTTGGATTCTTGCGTCATGGCCGTCTCTCTACATCAAGCGCCCTAGGCCGGAAAAGCTCTGGGACGCCGCCGCGGGCGTATTCGCCAAGCCCAGACAGGGCAAGGCCTTGAAGTTATTCGCCGGAACCCAAGGCGTTCGTTTTTCGGCTTTCAGAATAAGGCGAGAATCCGTCAAATCCGGCGCCATTGCGAGGCAAGGGAACCGCAGAGTTATCGCGCCGTTCATTTTCTCGAACAGCTCACTTACGGAGGTAGAAATGCCCACCGCTTACACTACCCGCCCCGCGGTTAACTTCGATGCTCCCGAGCCCGTCGTCACGACGGACCCGAATGCTTCGGCTCTCTTTCCCTCGCAGCCGGTCTATGCTCGCACGCCGAAGAAGAAGGCGTCCAACAACCTGCCGCTTCTGATCGGCGCGCTGATGGGATTGCGCCACGGCGCACCGTCGCGTCCAGCGCTGACAGGGGCGA
>CAKZJK010000383.1 GCA_936942565.1 uncultured Caulobacter sp.
GTCTTGGATGGCGAGCCGCCGCGCGCCGTGGTCAAGGTCACGCCTGGTCCGGTCTTCGTCATCGCCGAGCCCAGGATCGATTGGTCCGGTGATCCCCCCGACGAGGGCACGCGCCAGCGGGCGGCCGCGGCGATGCGCCTGACCGATGGCGAGCCAGGTCGAGCCGCCGACGTCGTCGGCGCCGAGGGCCGAGTCGTCGCCCAAGTGGCCAAGCTGGGCTACGCCGACGCCGAGGCGCAGCCGCGCGAGGTGATCGTCGACCACGCCGACCACACCGTCCGCCCCTCATTCAAGATCGTCGCCGGCGAGCTCGTGCATCTCGACGGGGTCGAGGTGGTCACCAAGGGACGCACCAATCCCGCCTGGGTCGGGCGGTTGGCGCCCTGGGTGTCCGGCGATGTCTACGATCCGGAAGACGTCGCCGAGCTGGAGCGCCGCCTGCGCGACACCAGCGTCTATGACTCCATCTCCGTGTCGCTCGCGTCGCCGGACAAGGCCACGGCCGAGGGGTTCCGCCCCGTGGTGGTCACCCTCGCGGATCGGCGCGCACGAACCGTGGAACTGGGCGCCGGCTATTCCACCAGCGAGGGCGCTGGCGTCGACGCCAAGTTGATCCGCTACAACCGGCTCAAGCGCGCGGACACCACGACCTACGCCCTTCGCTTCGCCAAGTTGGAGCAGAGCCTCGGCGCCGAGATTTCACTGCCGCACTGGCGGCGCCCGCAACAGACGCTCAAGCTGAGCAGCTCCCTGTTCCGCAATGACACCGACGCCTACAACGAAACCGGCGCGCGGGTCGGGGTGGATCTCACCAAACGGCGACAGACGACGGCCTATCGGACCTTCGGCGTGTCGCTGGACCTGTCTCAGACCAAGGAGCAGGTCAACCAGAACGGCTCCGTCGCCGGCCGCAAGCTCAACCTGGCGACCGTGGCGGGTTTGGCCGCCTACGCGTGGGATTTCTCGGACAACATTCTGGACCCCAAGCGCGGCTGGCGTCTGGAGGCGCGGGGAGAACCAACCTACGTCGTGGGCGACACCACCTTGCCCTATTTGAAGCTCACCACCCAGGGCTCGGCCTACGTGCCGTTTGGCAAGGAGGCGAGTACGGTGCTGGCGGGGCGTCTGAAGCTTGGCGCCATTGTCGGCGGCGGGATCCCCCAGGTGCCGGCGGCCCGGCGCTTCTATGCCGGCGGCGGCGGTTCCGTGCGGGGTTATGCCTACCAGGCCATCGGCCCGCGCCTGTCCGATAACACGCCGCAGGGGGGCGTCTCCCTGGTCGAGACGTCGTTCGAGTTGCGCCAGAAGATCACTCAGCGCTGGAGCGGCGTGGCGTTTATCGACGCGGGGGCGATCGGCACCCATGAGACGCCTCAGCGCGAGGACTTCCGAGCCGGCGCGGGCCTCGGAGTCCGCTACGATCTCGGCTTCGGCCCAATCCGCGCCGATGTGGCTGTTCCGCTTGGCCGGCGCGCCGGCGACCCGGCGTTCCAGGTCTATCTCAGCATCGGGCAAAGCTTTTGAGCGGCGAGCAGGACAAGCCTGATCTGGCGGAAACGGTCGCGCAGGCGGCCGAGGCCGCGAGCGAGACCGCCGTAAAGGCCGCCAAGAAGATCGGCTGGGGCGGCGCGGTTCTCATCGCGGCGGCGATCCTGGCCGCTATCCTGGTCGTGATGGCCGGTGGCCTGCGCCTGGCGCCAGTCACGCCCCAAGGGCGGATGTTCCTCGAGGCCCGCGCCTCGGGTTTGAAGCTCGGCCGGATCGGCAAACTCCATATCGAGGGGCTTTCCGGTGACATCTGGAAAGACTTCGGCGTTCGCCGCCTGACCATCTCCGACGAGAAGGGAGTCTGGCTGGAGGCGCACGACGTGCGCGTGGCGTGGCGGGCGACCGAGCTGTTCGGCCGTCGCTTCCACGCCGAGCGGGTCGACGCCCGTGACGTGATCGTTCTGCGCCGACCCGCTCTGGGGCCCAAGGGCAAGTCCAGCGCCGCGCCGGTCTCGGTGGACCTGGACGCCTTCGCCTTCCGCCTGATGACGCGGCCCGCGTTCAGCGGCCGCGACGGAGACTTCGACGTCTCGGGCGAATACGAGATGGCCCGTCGCGGCGGCCAGAAGGGCAAGTTGGCGGTGGCTTCGCGGCTGCACGCCGGCGATCACCTGACCTTCGATTTCGATCTCGGGCGATCCAAGACCTTGCATCTCGCCGCCGACGCCATCGAGGCCAATGGCGGCGCGATCGCTGGCGCGCTCGGACTACCCGCCGACCGGTCGTTCGACCTGAAGGCCAAGGCCGATGGTACGATCAATCGCGCCGCTTTCAGCGTTCTGGCCAAGTCGGGAGCCGACACGCCCTTGGAGGCCAGCGGCGCGTGGACGCCGGAGGGGGGATCGGCGCGAGGGCGGCTCGATCTCGGCGCCTCCCGCCTGACCCAGCGGCTCGAGCGGATGTTCGGGAGCCAGGCCAACTTCACGATCGAGGGAAAGAAGGCTACCGATGACGGCCTCTCGACCCTGAAGCTGGACGTCCGCGCCGACAATCTGACGCTCCAGGCGAATGGCCTCGCCGACCTCGCCAAGCGTCGCACCGGCCCGGAGGGCCTGGCCTTCACCGCCCGTATCGGCGCGCTCAAGCGGATCGTCTCGATCCCTCGGATGGGGCAAGGCTCGGCGGACGGCGTCTTCCGGCTGGAGAAGGGCGGCTTCTCGGTCGAAGGGACCGCCGACGTCGCCGATCTGGAACTGCTGGGTTACCGCCTCAAGCGCGCCAAGGGACCCGCCTTGGTTCGCTGGGCCAAGGGAGAGCTTGAGATCAAGGCGCAGGCCACCACCTCGGGCGGCGGCGGCACCGGTCTGCTCGCCGTTCTGGGCGCGAGTCCCAAGGCGACGTTCGAAGGCGCCCGGATCAAGGGCGGTCGTTTCCTGATCCGTTCGGCCCGGATCGACGCGCCCAACCTGATCGTTACCGGACAGGGCGAACGCGGCGTGCTGGGCGGGCTGTCTTTCGACGGCGAGATGAAGGTCGCGAGCCTTGGTCCCGTGAGGCCGGGCGCCAAGGGGGCGGTCACCGCGAAATGGTCGGCTTCAAGCTTCGCTGGCCGGCCATGGGCCTTCACCGTCGACAGTCGCGCGGCGAACTTCGCGACCGGCTACGCCGAGATCGACCGTCTGATCGGCGCGACGCCTCGGCTGAACGGCAAGGCCAGCTGGAACGAAGGCGTCCTGACGGTCGCCGAGGCGCGCTTGGAAGGCGCCGCCGCTAACGCCAGGACCTCGGGCAAGCTGGGCAAGGGGCTTTCGCTCGACTTCGGCCTGGATTGGACCGCGACCGGCCCCTTCCGCGCCGGACCCGTCGAAGTGGCCGGCAGGGCCAGCGGCGACGGCAAGATCGGCGGAACGCTGTCGGCGCCCCGCGCCGAGCTGAACGCCGACCTCGACTCTATCGACTTGCCCAGGCTCCCCCTCACGAAGGCGCGGCTAAATCTGGTTTTCGCGCGGGGCGCGAACGCCACGGATGGAACCGCGTCGCTTCAGGGGCAGAGCGTTTATGGGCCGGCGCGCGGACGGACGGCTTTCCGCTTCTCCCCCGGTGGCCTGGAGCTCAGCGACCTCGACGTCGACGCGGGTGGAGCCAAGGCTAGGGGCGCGATGTCCTTGCGCAACGGCCTGCCAGCCACGGCCGATCTGACCGTCGCCATTGGGCCGGGCGCCTTCATCCCGCAAGGACAGATCCGGGGCTCCGCGCGGCTCGTCGACGCGCCCGACGGCGGGGCGGCGAGGGCGGCTCTCGACCTGACCGCGCAAGAGATCAGCTTCGGTGGCTGGAAAGTCAGGACCGCGGCGATCAAGGCTGACGGACCGCTGTCTCGCCTGCCACTGTCGATCGACGCGCGCGGCGACGCGCCCAATGGTCGCTGGCGCCTTGGCGGTTCGGGCGAGCTAACGCGGACGGGGCGCGTCTATGACCTGGCTCTGAACGCCGCCGGCCGCCTCGGCCGCACGGAGATCAAGACCAACGAGCCGGCCAAGCTCCGGTTCGGCGATGGCCCCACCCAGGCCCGTCTGCGGCTCGCGATCGACAAGGGGCGCGCGGATATCGACGCCGATCTGGGCGGCGCGACCGCCATGCTGAAAGCCGAATTGGCCGGCGTCACGCTGACCGCGTTTAATCCAGACCTGGATGGCGACATCGACGGCGCGTTCAATCTTCGCGGCCAGGGCGAGACGCTGGGGGGCGACTTCACCATGCGGCTCTCCAACGCCCGCGAGCGTGGCGCTAAGGTCGAGCAGTCGCTGGACGCCAAGATCCACGGCGACCTCACCGACAGCCAACTGACCATCGTGGCCGACGGCGACAACCGCCAGGGCCTCAAGGCCGAGGCCAACCTCGTTCTGCCAGTCGAAGCTTCGGCCAACCCGTTGCGCCTGATGATCAACAAGAAGCGTGGCGTCCAGGGCCGCTTCTCGGCTCAAGGCGAGATCAAGCCGCTGTGGAACCTGCTGATGGGGGCGGATCGCTCGCTGTCGGGCCGGATCAATCTGCAGGCCAGCCTGGGCGGCACGCTCGCCGATCCGCGACTGCTGGGGACCGCCACGCTCGACAATGGCGGCTTCGAGGACGGCCAGACCGGCCTGCGGCTACGAAACGTGACCCTCCGCTCGTCCATGGCCGACAACGCCATCGACGTGCTGCAGGCCATCGGCGAGGACGGGCAGGGCGGCTCGATCTCCGGGGCCGGGCGGATCAGCCTGGCGCGAGACGGCGTCGGCAGCTTCAAGCTCGACATGAAGGGTTTCCGCCTGATCGACAACGACTTGGCCTCGGCCGTGGCGACCGGTTCGGCGACGGTCAACCGCTCGGCCGATGGCAAGATCAAGCTTTCGGGCGCCGTGACCCTCGATCGCGCCGACGTCTCGGCTCAGACCAAGACGCCCGCCGGCGTCGTGGCGATGGACGTGATCGAGCGCAACCGGCCGCAGGACTTGGACCAGGGCCTGCAGCGACGCCCCACCACGGGGGGGATGATCCTGGACCTCGACCTCAAGGCGTCCCGCCGCGTCTTCGTCCGCGGCCGCGGCCTCGACGTCGAGCTGTCGCTAGACGCCCATGTCGGCGGCACGACCCTGGCTCCGGCGCTCAGCGGCGTGGCCAGGGTCGTCCGCGGGGAGTACGATTTCGCCGGCAAGCGCTTCGAATTCGACGACGACGGGACGGTCTACCTGTCCAGCCAGCTTGATCGCATTCGCCTGGATCTCTCCGCGACGCGCGAGGACACCTCGCTCACCGCCGTGGTCAGGATCCAGGGCACGGCCGCCAAGCCCGAGATCACCCTGACCTCGAAGCCCGAACTGCCTAGCGACGAGGTGCTCAGCCAAGTGTTGTTCGGTTCGTCGGCCGCGCAGCTATCGCCGATCGAGGCCGCGCAGCTGGCCTCGGCGCTGGCGTCGCTGGCTGGCGGCGGCGGCTTCGACGTGATCGGCAACCTGCGCAGTTTCGCGCGCCTCGATCGCCTGGCCTTCGCCGAAAGCGCCACGGGCATGACGGTGGCTGGCGGAAAGTACCTGACCGACGACGTCTATCTCGAGATTATCGGCGGCGGCCGCGAAGGACCGGCCGCCCAGGTGGAGTGGCGTATTCGGCGGACCTTGTCGCTGGTCTCGCGGATCGGCGGCCAGAACGACGCCAAGCTTTCGGTGCGTTGGCGCAAGGACTACTAAACGCGCGTGGGGCTTGCGTGATGTTTCGAACTCGGTTCGAAATAGGCGCGCTCCAGCAAGGCTGTTGCGCGGGCTCTCGGTTACCTCGCTCGAGGTAAGCACGATTTGCCCGCGGCCCTTGGTTATCGTGACTGAGGGAGGACAGGCTATTGATGCGTCTCGATTCAGAAGACCGCGCCGTTCTGGACTATGTCGCGCGGGCCGGCGGACGGATCGTCGACCGCGCCGTGGACTGGTGCGCGATCAATTCCGGAAGCCGGCACCTAGAGGGGCTGGAGCGCCAGAGGCGGGCGCTTCTGGACGCCGTCGCCACCTTGCCGGCGGCGCCCGTGGAAATTCCACTGGCTCCTTCGCGCGAAGTCGCTGGCGATGGACGGGAGACCGAGTTGGCGCACCCGCCTTCGTTGGCGGTCATCGTTCGGCCCGAAGCGCCGGTGCAGGTGGTGCTGACCGGTCACTACGACACCGTCTATCCCGAGACGAGCGCCTTTCAACGGGTCCGCACGCGTCCGGACGGCGCGCTTCACGGACCCGGAATCGCCGACATGAAGGGCGGGATATCGGTGATGCTGGCTGCGCTGGAGGCGTTCGAGCGACATCCCGCCGCCGCCAACCTGGGCTATCGGGTGCTGCTGTCACCGGACGAGGAGATCGGTTCGATCGCCTCGGCGCCCATCCTCGCGGAGTTCGCGCGCCGCGGCCACGTCGGCCTGACCTATGAGCCGGCCCTGGCCGACGGAGCCCTGGCCTCGGCGCGCAAGGGATCGGGGAACTTCCACATCGTCGTTCATGGTCGCGCGGCCCACGCCGGTCGCGACTTCGCCGCCGGACGCAACGCGGTGATCGGCGCGGCGAGGATCGCCGAAAAGCTCCACGCCTTGAACGGCCAACGCGACGGGGTGACCGTCAATGTCGCCCGTATCGACGGCGGCGCGCCGTTGAACATGGTGCCCGACGTAGCGGTGGTTCGCTTCAACGTCCGCTTTCCAGAGGCGGAGTCGGCGGCTTGGTTCGAAGATGAAGTCGCTCGCATCGTCGCCGAGACCGGTGACGACTTGCACGCCCACCTACACGGCGGGATCACGCGCGGCGCCAAGCCGTTCAACGCCGCCCAGCAGCGCCTGTTCGCGGCGGTCAGGGACGTGGGCGCGCTACTGGACCAGGATATCGCCTGGAAGCCCTCCGGCGGCGTCTGCGAAGGCAACAACCTGTTCGCTTCCGGGCTGCCGAACGTCGACACCCTGGGGGTGCGCGGCGGCGACATCCACAGCGAAGCCGAGCACGCCTACCCCGAGAGCTTTGCCGAGCGCGCGCGGCTCTCGGCCCTGATCCTGATGAAGCTGGCGAGCGACGCCCGCGCGATCCGCGCCGCCATGGACCCGTCGCGGGAGACCCATTGAATGCTCGTTGTCCGCCCTGCCGGTCCCACCGATTTCGACGCCCTGATGGAGCTGGCCGAGCTCTCCGGACGGGGGTTCACCAGCCTGCCAGAGGATGAGCCGACCCTTCGCGCGCGCCTGGCGCTGTCCGAAGCCAGCTTTCAGGCGGGCGTCGCGCCGCCCGAGGCCTGGTACACCCTGATGTTGGAGGATCTCGACACCGGCTCCATCGAGGGCGTGGCGGGGGTTAAGGCGGGGGTGGGCGTAAAGCGGCCGTTCTTCTCGTTCCGCGTCGTGACGCTGGCCCAGTCCTCGCCGACCTTGGAGATGCGCTTCGACCACAAGGCCCTGGTGCTGGTGAACGAGTGCGCGGGCTGGTCCGAGGTTGGATCGCTGTTCCTGCGGCCGGAGAAACGCAAGGGCGGGGCGGGTCGTCTTCTGGCCCAATCCCGTTACATGCTGATCGGCATCGAGCCTCAGCGCTTCGCCGAGATGGTGCTGGCCGAGCTGCGCGGCTGGTTCGACGAGGATGGCCGCTGTCCCTTCTGGGAGCATGTGGCCCACAAGTTCTTCCGCCTGGGCTTCGATCAGGCGGACTTGATGAGCGCCTCGACGGACGGTCAGTTCATCCTGGACCTGGCGCCGCGTCATCCGATCTACACCGAGCTTCTGCCAGAGGAGGCGCGCGACGTGATCGGCCGGGTCCATCGCGATGGCGAGGCCGCCCGGGCCATGCTGGAGCGCGAGGGCTTCCGCTACCAGGGGCTGGTCGACCTGTTCGACGCCGGGCCGACCGTGGCCTGTCCGCGCGACGACATCCGCACGGTGCGCGACTCCAAGCGACTGCGGGTCAAACCGGGCGAGGACGCCTTTGGCGAGGAGGCCCTGATCTCCACCGGTGAGGTGTCGCGGTTCCGCGCGATCCGCGCGCCGGTGCTGATCGACGGCGATGTGGCCATTCTCGGGCGCGAGGCGCTGGACGCCCTCGGCGTTTGTGAGGGCGAAGTGGTGCGGGTGAAGGCATGACCGGACTGTTCATCGACGGCAAGTGGCGCTCGGGCGAAGGTCACGAGCTGGTCTCGACCGATCCGGCGACGGGCGAGGTGGTGTGGCGCGAGGCGACGGCGACCGGGCGCGATGTCAGCCAAGCGGTGCTCGCGGCCAGGCGGGCCTTCCCGGGCTGGGCCGACCGCCCGCGCGAGGAGCGGATCGCGGTTTTGCGCCGCTACAAGGACATTCTCGTCGAACGTACGGCGGCCTTCGCCGAGGCCCTGAGCCGCGAGACCGGAAAGGCGCTCTGGGAGACCAAGGCCGAGCTCGGGTCGATGGCGGGCAAGGTCGACCTGTCGATCAAGGCCTATGACGAGCGCACCGGCGTCACCGAGAACACCATGCCGTTTGGGCGCGCCGTGCTGCGCCATCGCGCGCATGGCGTGATGGCGGTCCTGGGCCCCTTCAACTTTCCAGGCCACTTGCCGAACGGCCACATTGTTCCGGCGCTGTTGGCCGGCGACACCGTGGTGTTCAAGCCGTCCGAGGAGACGCCCCTGGCCGGCCAGTTGATGGTCGAGGCGCTGGAGGCGGCCGGGGTTCCGGCCGGCGTCGTCAATCTCGTTCAAGGCGGCCGTGAAACCGGTCAGGCTCTTATCGAGCAGGAGATCGACGGCCTGCTGTTCACCGGCTCGGCCG
>CAKZJK010000384.1 GCA_936942565.1 uncultured Caulobacter sp.
TGTGCGCCATGATCAGCGTCCTGTTCTTCGGCGGCTGGAACCCGGGCTTCCCGATCGGCTTCACCGCCGGCTGGCCGCCTTTCCTGGTCAATTTCCTGTTGGCCCTGGTGTTCTACGCCAAGATCGTCTTCTGGTTCTTCATGTTCGCCATGGCGAAGGCCATCGTGCCTCGCTACCGCTACGACCAACTGATGCGCCTGGGCTGGAAGGTGTTCCTGCCCACGTCGTTGGTGCTGGTCGCCGCGGTCGCCGCCTGGCGTGTGTTCGGTCCGTGGGCCTGATGCGCCGGAGCGCGCTGATCGTCCTGGGCCTGAGCGGTCTGACCCTGATGGCCTGTCAGGCCGTCTCGGCGCCGGACCGTTCGTATTCCCTGGGCGACGGGGTCGTCAGCTACGACGACCTGCGGCGCGCGGGCGACAAGTGCAAGGCTGACGGCGGGGTCATCCAGTCCAAGCAGGACGGAGGCGACCCAGCCCAGCTGTCGAACTACACCTGCGTCATTCCCCGAGCGGGGAAATGAGGTGGGGCGTCCTCGGGATCGTGATGGTTGGCCTTCTGGCCGGCTGCGCGACCTGGGGGCCGAATATTCCGCGACCGTCGCAGCGGACGCTGGAGGACAAGGTCGAGGCGCGCCGCGAGGAAGACGCCAAGACCAAGAAGTGCGTCCTCGAGCAGACCCTGCGACGGCAGCAGAAAGAGCAGGGCAGGGACGTCCGTCCCTTCCCCAAGGAAAAGTGTTAGGAGAGCTCTGGTGTTCCAGCGCATCACTCAGGCGGTCAAGGGCGCGGCCCTTCTGGACTTCGCGGGCGCCTTCGGCCTGGCCATGAAGTACATGATCGCGCCGAAGAAGACCGTGATCTATCCGAACGAGCGCGGCCCGCAGTCGCCGCGCTTCCGGGGTGAGCACGCCCTGCGCCGGTATCCGTCGGGTGAAGAGCGCTGCATCGCCTGCAAGCTGTGCGAAGCGGTTTGCCCGGCCCAGGCGATCACGATCGAGGCCGAACCGCGCGAGGACGGCAGCCGCCGCACGACGCGCTACGACATCGACATGGTCAAGTGCATCTACTGCGGCCTGTGCCAGGAGGCCTGCCCGGTCGACGCCATCGTGGAAGGTCCGAACATCGAGTTCGCGACCGAGACGCGCGAAGAGCTCTACTACGACAAGGAACGTCTTCTCGATAACGGCGACCGCTGGGAGCGCCTGATCGCGAAGAACCTGGAGTTGGACGCGCCCTACCGCTAAAGACGGGGCGATTCCGAAGGAGGCGTTGCGCCGTAAGGCGTCGCGCCATTGGATTTTAAGTTTTCAGGGGAGCACCTGGGCCAATGGCCTTGCAGGCGATCGCTTTCTATCTGCTGGCTTTCGTGACCATCGCGGCGGGTCTTCTCGTCGTGTCGGCTCGAAACCCGGTGCACTCGGTGCTCTTCCTGATCACCGCCTTCTTCTCGGCCGCTGGCCTCTTCGTCCTGCTGGGCGCGGAGTTCCTCGCGATGCTGCTGATCGTCGTCTATGTGGGCGCGGTCGCGGTGCTGTTCCTGTTCGTCGTCATGATGCTGGACGTGGACTTCGCCGAGCTCCGCCAGGGCTTCGCCCAGTACCTGCCGATCGGCGGTCTGGTCGGCGGGATCCTGACGCTGGAGATGGTCTTCGTCGCCGCGACGGTGGCGACCAACGGCGCGGCCGCCAAGAACGGGCTGCCCAACGCGTCGCCCGGCGGCGTCCCCAACACCGAAGCGATCGGTCGCGTGCTCTACACCGACTACATCTTCTTCTTCCAACTGGCGGGCCTGGTGCTGCTGGTCGCCATGATCGGCGCCATCGTCCTGACCCTGCGCCACAAGCCGGGCGTGAAGCGCCAGGACATCGGCAAGCAAGTCGCCCGCACGCCCAAGACCGGCATGGAGCTGGTCCAAATCAAGCCGGGTGAGGGGATCTCCGAATGATCGGCCTTCCGCACTATCTCGTCGTCGCCGCGATCCTGTTCACGATCGGCGTCTTCGGCATCTTCGTGAACCGCAAGAACATCATCGTCATCCTGATGTCGATCGAGTTGATCCTTCTGGCGGTGAACGTGAACCTCGTGGCCTTCTCGGCCTACCTGCACGACGTGGCCGGCCAGATCTTCGCGATGTTCGTGCTGACCGTGGCCGCCGCCGAGGCGGCCGTCGGCCTGGCCATCCTCGTCACCTTCTTCCGCAACCGCGGCGATATCGCGGTTGACGACGCCAGCATGATGAAGGGCTAAGCGACGTCATGCAGACGCTTGTCACCATTCTCGTTTTCGCGCCGATCATCGCCGCGGCGATCGCCGGTCTGTTCGGCCGCCGCATCGGCGACGTGGCTTCGCAGTCGGTCACCACCGGCGCGCTGATCCTCTCCTGCGCGCTGTCCTGGTACACGTTCAGCCAGTGGACCTGGGGGCACATGGAGGCCTTCACGGTCAACCTGCTGCCTTTCATCCACATTGGCGACTTCCAGGCCAACTGGTCGATCCGCATCGACGCCCTGTCGGCGACCATGCTGATCGTGGTCACGACGGTCTCGGCTCTCGTGCACATCTATTCCTGGGGCTACATGGCCGAGGACGACAGCAAGCCGCGCTTCTTCGCGTACCTGTCGCTGTTCACCTTCGCCATGCTGTCGCTGGTCACCGCCGCCGACTTCATGCAGCTGTTCTTCGGCTGGGAAGGTGTGGGCCTGGCCTCGTACCTGCTGATCGGCTTCTGGTTCAAGAAGCCGTCGGCCAGCGCCGCGGCCATCAAGGCCTTCGTCGTCAACCGCGTCGGCGACTTCGGTTTCGCCCTGGGCATCATGACGACCTACTGGGCGTTCGGCACGATCCAGTTCGCCGAGCTGTTCCCGATGATCGCCAGCCACGCCGACAAGACCTGGGAATTCGCCGGTCACGTCTGGCCGCTGATGGATATCGCCTGCTTCCTGCTGTTCATCGGCGCGATGGTGGTGCTCGCGCTCGGCTATCAGCTGCATTTCAGCATCAACAGCTCGGCATTCTATCTCCGCTTCGCCAAGCCGGAGGATCTGCCATGGCTGATGCCGGTGTTCTGGATCGGCTTCAACCTCGTGCTGTTCCCGGCCAGCGTCGTCGTCAAGCATCGCGGCGGGCTGATGGTGATGGGTGTCGCCGGCCTGCTGGGCGCGATTGCGATCGTCATCGCCGAGCTTGCCGGTGCGTTGAACGTGCTGATCGTGGCGCAGTTCATCGCCGGTGCCGCCTGGGGATGCATGATGATGAGCGCGATCTCGGCCGCGCTCGCGATCGGCACTGATGCCGGCGGATCGAGCCGGCGGCCACCAGCCCATGT
>CAKZJK010000385.1 GCA_936942565.1 uncultured Caulobacter sp.
CTCATCGCCTCGCTTTGCTCGGCACTTCTCCCCAAGGGGAGAAGAGGGATGCGGCGCCCTTACCTCTCCGCTTGTGGGAGAGGCTTCGCAGCGACCGACGAAGTCGGGCAAATCAGTGAAACTGATTTGAGCGAAGAAGGCCTGAGCGCGGACCGCGCGAGGGCTGAAGGCCGAACGAACGCAGTGAGTTCCTGGCCGCAGTTGGTGAGGGGTTCATCCACGCCAAACAGGAAAGAACGCGTGTGACTGGCTACTCCGCCGCCACCCGCCGGATCGGCCGGCGTTCCAGCAATTCCTTGAGGAACTGACCGGTATAGGAGCGCTTTTCCTTTACCACCTGTTCGGGCGTGCCCTCGGCGATGATCTCGCCACCGCCGTCACCGCCTTCGGGGCCGAAATCGATGACCCAGTCGGCGGTCTTGATGACTTCGAGATTGTGCTCGATGACCACGACCGAATTGCCCTGGTTGACCAGTTCGTGCAGCATTTCGAGAAGCTTGACGACATCGTGGAAATGCAGACCGGTGGTCGGCTCGTCAAGAATGTAGAGCGTGCGGCCGGTGGAGCGCTTGGACAGTTCCTTGGCGAGCTTGACGCGCTGCGCCTCGCCGCCCGACAGGGTATTGGCCTGCTGGCCGACCTTGATGTAGCTGAGGCCGACACGCTTGAGCGTCTCCATCTTGTCGCGGATCGGCGGCACGGCCTTGAAGAAGTCGGCGGCCTCCTCGACGGTCATGTCCAGGACGTCGGCGATCGTCTTGCCCTTGAACAGCACGTCCAGGGTCTCGCGGTTGTAGCGCTTGCCCTTGCAGATATCGCAGGTGACGTAGACGTCGGGCAGGAAGTGCATCTCGATCTTGATGACGCCGTCGCCCTGGCAGGCCTCGCAGCGGCCGCCCTTGACGTTGAAGCTGAAGCGCCCCGGGCCATAGCCGCGCGCCTTGCTTTCCGGCAGGCCCGCGAACCAGTCGCGGATCGGCCCGAAGGCGCCGGTATAGGTCGCCGGGTTCGAGCGCGGGGTGCGGCCGATCGGCGACTGGTCGATGTCGATGACCTTGTCGATATGCTCGAAACCGTCGATCCGATCGTGCTCGGCCGGATTTTCACGGGCGCCCATGATGCGGCGGGCCGCGGCCTTGTACAGGGTCTCGATCGTGAAGGTCGACTTGCCACCGCCCGACACGCCGGTGATGCAGGTGAAGGTCCCCACGGGGATCTCGGCCGTGACGCCCTTCAAGTTGTTGCCAGTGGCGCCGACGACCTTCAGCACCTTCTTCTTGCTGATCGGGCGACGCTGTTCGGGCACCTCGATCTCGCGCACGCCGGTCATGTATTGGCCGGTGATGCTGTTGGGATTGGCCATGATCTGCTGGGGCGTGCCCTCGGCGACGATCTCCCCGCCATGGACGCCGGCGGCCGGGCCCATGTCGATCACGTAGTCGGCGGTCAGGATCGCCTCCTCGTCGTGCTCGACCACCAGCACCGAGTTGCCGAGGTCCCGCAGGCCCTGAAGCGAGGTCAGCAGGCGCGTGTTGTCGCGCTGGTGGAGGCCGATCGACGGCTCGTCCAGAACGTACAGGACCCCCGTCAGGCCCGAGCCGATCTGGCTGGCCAGGCGGATGCGCTGGCTTTCGCCGCCGGACAGGGTGCCAGAGCCGCGCGAGAGGTTCAGGTAGTCCAAGCCCACGTCGACCAGGAACCGCAGGCGATCGTTGATCTCCTTCAGGATCCGCCGGGCGATCTCCATCTGCTTGTCGGTCAGCTTGCCCTCGAGCGCGCTGAACCAGTCGCGGGCCGGGCGGATGGCCAGGTTGGAGACCTCGGCGATGTCCTTGGCGTCGATCTTGACGGCCAGGGCCTCGGGCTTGAGGCGCTTGCCGTGGCAGGTCTCGCAGGGCGTGTCGGATTGGTAGCGGCCAAGCTCTTCACGGACCCACGAGGAGTCCGTTTCGCGCCAGCGGCGCTCAAGGTTCGGCAGCACGCCCTCGAAGGGCTTCTCGACCTCGTACTTCCGGGCGTTGTCGTCGTAGGTGAACTTGATCTTGGTCCCGCGCGAGCCGTTCAGGACCACGTCCTTGGCGTCGGC
>CAKZJK010000386.1 GCA_936942565.1 uncultured Caulobacter sp.
CGTCGCAGAGATCCTCGATGTCCTCGGTTCGCTGGGAGACACCTGCCCGGAGTGCCCGCCGGAATAGCGCCGCAGAGCTAGCTCCGTGCCCGGCGCAGCGCATCCTGTAGCTTTTCCCGCTCGGCCGCCCAGCGCGCATCCTCCGCCTCAATCCGTTTTTCCAGATCGCGCCGCTCGGTTTCGAGAGCTTCCGAACGGTCCTCATGCTGCCGCTGCGCGAGCTCCAGACCCACCTGGGCTTTTGCGACCAGCTTCTCGCGTCTGGCCCGCTCCTTCTCCCGCGCCGCCTCTTCCCTGCGCCGTTCGGCCTCGCGCTTCTTCTGCTCGCGCTCGAACTCCGCGGCGGCTTTGCGCGCCCCTTTGACGCTGAGCGCGGAAGCCGTCCTCTTCTTCGCTGCGGGAGGCCGCTTTCTTTTCGCGCTGGCGGACCCGTCGTCTGGGTCAGGCAGGTCGGCATGCTCGGCGAAGCGGCCGCTCGACCCGGCCGGGCGTTTCAGCACCGCGCCTGGCTTCGCCAAGGTCGCGGCGACGATATCCGGATCGACGGTCTCCTTGGCCGCTCCCTGATGGAAAAGATTGCTGCCGGCGCCCCACGCTTCGAGCGCGGCCTTCATGGACGGCGCCGCGATCGCGAGATCGTAAAATCCGAGTGAGGTCTGATAGGTCTTCAGCTTACGCGGCACGGGAGGTTACCTGCACGATCGTGAGGCTCCAGCGTACCATGTGGCGTAGGGCGTGTTCTTCGCCATGTGGCGGTTCAGATCGGGTGAGCCGTCCGTCCACCAGACCGGCCCCCGCTCCCCCAGCGCTCTCTTGGCTTGGTCCACGGCGCGGTGCGCCGCGGCTTCGGCCTCGGGGTCCTCCGCCGCCTTTGCGGCTCGAACGGCGCGCCTGGCCGACATCAGCTGCCGTGTCAGCGCGGAACGCTCGGGCTCTCCGAGCCTCGGGTCGGCCATTCGCCAAAGGCGCCCGCGGACCACGAAGTAGCGCCCGTCCGGAGTCACGGGATGCTTCAAGCCGACTTCCGCTGGCGGCCGGCCGCCGGCTTCTTCGCCGGCGCTTCCTTGGTGGCAGCCTTCTTGCCGGCGATCGGCATCAGCATCTCCTTCTGACCGGCGGCAGCCTTCTTCGGCTTCTTCGCGGGCTTGGCCGCCTCCGATGGCTGCGCTTGCTGCCCGACGGAGCGTCGCAGCGCCTCCATCAGATCGACCACGTTCTCGCCCTTTGGACGATCCTTGGGGCGGATCGTCTTGCCCGTACGCTTCTGGTTGATCAGGTCGACCAGCGCGGTCTCATAGTGGTCCTCGAACTTCTCCGGAGCGAACCGCCCAGCCTTCTGGTTCACGATGTGCTGGGCGAGGTCCAGCATGTCCTTCGTGATCTTCACGTCCCGGATTTCGTCGAAATATTTCTCCTCCGACCGCACCTCGTAGGCATTCCGCAGCAACGTGCCGACCAGGCCCTTGTCCATCGGCTCGAGCGCAATGATGTGCTCGCGGTTTGTAAGCACTATCCGGCCGATCGCGATCTTGTTCATCTCCCGGATCGTCTCGCGGATCACGGCGAAGGCGTCATGGCCGACCTTACCATCCGGACGCAAATAATAGGGATCAGATAGCGCAGGTCGATGTCGGCCCTGTCCACGAACTCGTCGATCTCGATCGTTCGCGTGGACTCCAAGGCGATCTCCTCGAGCTCTTCCTTCGAGACCTCGATGTACTGGCCCTTCTCAAGCTCATAGCCCTTGACGATGTCCTCGTTGGGGACCTCTTCACCGGTGTCGGCGTCGACCTTGACGTACTTGATCCGGTGGCCCGTCGTCCGGTTTAGCTGGTTGAAGCTGATCTTCTCGGACTCGGATGTGGCCGGGTAGAGTGCCACCGGGCACGTGACGAGCGACAGGCGCAGGAAGCCTTTCCAATTAGCGCGGGGGGCCATGAACACGGAACTCCGGTTGAAACGGTCCAGATTCAAGACGAATGACAGCGCCGGGTTCCGACATGGCGGCTGATCAACATCGGGAGACCAAGTGATCCTCTTCGCACTGCCGTGCGAGGCTCAAGGAGGGCCGAAAATGGCCGTGAATCGCCAGACTCTCCGATACCTGGTGGTCATTTGCTTGGGTATGGTGGCGCGTCATGACTGCCGCGCCGCGATTCCACCGACACCATTTTGACGAGGCTGCCGACTTGGCGGCCATGGCAGATGCCCTCGCCCAATCGCCCGATTACCGGGTGCTGCGCAGGCTTGTCCCCCGAGCCCCCTCCCCTGCCGCCATCGGAGAGGAGGTCAGGACGGCCGTCCTGCTGGACACCGAGACCACTGGCCTCGACCACTCCCGGGACGAGATCATCGAACTCGGCATGCTGTCATTCGACTACACCCGGGAAGGTCGCATCGTCGGCGTCAGGAGCGTCTTCTCCGCCTTCCACGAACCCAGCCGCCCCATCTCCGCCGAGGTGACGGCGCTCACCGGCATCACCGACGAGATGGTCGCCGGACAGCGTATCGATCCGGACGCGGTATCGGCGTTCGTCGCCGGCGTGGCCATCGTCATCGCCCACAACGCGGCCTTCGACCGTCGGTTCGCCGAGCGCTACTGGCCGATTTTCGAGCGTAAGGCCTGGGCCTGCAGCGCGACCGAGGTCGACTGGCGCTCACACGGTTTCGCCGGCGCGCAGCTGGGAT
>CAKZJK010000387.1 GCA_936942565.1 uncultured Caulobacter sp.
CGGCGGCGCTTCCGTTTCCGCTCACCGCTTTTCGCCGGCTGTTAACGACAAGCTTTAGCCCTCGCGCTAGGCTTTAAAGCCACGTTATCGCCCTCCAAGGCAGCGCGGATGGGCGAGACCGAAAGGTGGCTTATTCTCCGCATATGCGTTGAGTTTTTACCTTTCTCCGCTAGGTAAGTCGGAAAAATTTTTGAGGAAGCGGCATGAGCGGCGTAAAGATTGACCCAAACCACAGCCTCGCCGCAGCCTATGCCCGGACACGCGGAAAGAGCGTCCAGGAGCTTTCCCTCGAGGAGCGCGACTATTTGGCTCAGGTCGACGCCGACTGGGCCGTGGAGGACGCCCCGGTGCTGTCGGCCACGGCCGCCGCGGCCTCGCTTGTTGAATTCTGGGACTTCGCGGTCAGCGTAACCGGCGAGCAGCCAGCGGTCCGGCTGCGGTCCGCCAGCGAAGGCGCCTCGGGACGCGACCTGCTCGAGATCGTCCAGCTGGACCGTCCGTTCCTGGTCGACAGCGTGATGGGCGAGATCACCGAAAGCGGCTTCCGGGTCCGCGCCATGTTCCACCCCGTCGTCGAAATCGATGGCCTCGCCCGCTCGCTGATCCAGGTCCACCTCGATCCCGTCGGCGAGGACCGCGCCGAGTTCCTGCTGGAGCAAATTCGCGAGACCCTGTTCGACGTCCGCCGCGCCGTCGGCGACTTCAAGGCGATGCGCGAGCTGATGCACCGCGCGATCGGCGAGCTGTCCGCCACGCACGGCGTCACCAGCGAGGAAGGACGTCAGGAAGAGCTCGCGTTCCTGCGCTGGCTCGAGGACGACAACTTCGTTTTCCTGGGCGCGCGGGTCTACGAATACCCTCGCTCGCCGGATGGCGGCTACGCCGCCGAGGAACCCCTTTACGAGGCCGAGGCCGGTCTTGGCGTTCTGAAGGACTCGACAAGGGCGGTGCTGCGCAGGGCTCACGAGCCCGCGATCCTGTCCGCTCAACTGCGTCGGCAACTCGAGACGGGCACGCCCGTCGTGGTCGCGAAATCCAACCTGCGCTCGCGCGTCCACCGTCGCGGCTTCATGGATTATGTCGGCGTGCGCCGTTATGGCGCCGACGGCAAGCCTTCGGGTGAGGTCCGGTTCGTCGGCCTGTTCACCGCCGAGGCCTACGAGACCCCCGCCAGCGAGGTGCCCCTGATCCGCCACCGGGTGGCCCGGATCATGCGCCGCGCGGCCAAGGCGCCCGGCAGCCACAACGAAAAGCGGCTGCGCAACATCCTCGAGACCTGGCCGCGCGACGAGCTGTTCCAGACCAGCGAGGACAATCTGCTGTCCATGGCGCTGGGTGTCCTGCACCTGATCGACCGGCCGCGCGTGCGGCTGTTCACGCGCATGGACCCGTTCGACCGCTTCGCCTCGGTGCTGGTCTACATCCCGCGCGAGCGCTTCGACACCGAGGTTTGCGAAAGGGCCGGCGCGATCCTGGCCGACGCCTATGACGGCAAGGTCCTGGAGTACTATCCGGAAATCTCGGACGCCCCCCTGGCCCGAGCCCAGTTCATCATCGAGGTCACGCCGGGCGACCATCCCGATCCCGACCTGGGGTGGGTGGAAGCGCGCATCGCCGATACCGCCCTGACCTGGGAAGACCGCTTCGAGGCGGTCGTTCGCGCTGGCGGCGCGCCGGCCGGCGGCGTTCGCGCCCTGCTGGCCAAGTACGGCCGCGCTTTTCCGCCGGGCTATCGGGATCAGTACGACGCCCAGGAGGCCCTGGCCGACATCGACGTCATCGAGACCCTGTCGCCCGAGACCCCGCCACGCGTGCGCGCCTTCCGCCGGGCCGATGACGACGCCCGCACCTTCCGCTTCAAGCTCTATCTGCGCGGCGCGGCCGCTCCGCTGGCCGAGGTCTTGCCGATCCTGGAGCGCATGGGCCTGAAGGCGCTGATCGAGGACGGCTTCCGCCTCAGCATCTACGAACTCGATGGTCCCCATTCGATCTGGGTCCACGAGTTCGTGCTGGACGATCCGGCCGGCGAGCACCTCGTGTTCGACGAGATTCGTCAGGTCTTCGAGGAAGCCTTCATCGCGATCTGGACGGGCCTGGCGGAGAACGACGGTTTCAACCGGATCGTGCTCGAGCTGGCGATCGGCTGGCGCGAGGCCGCGCTGGTCCGCGCCCTGGCGCGCTACCGCCAGCAGTCGGGCCTCGACCCGAGCCAGCAGGTCCAGGAGGCCGCGCTGCGCGACCATCCGGCGGTCACACGCCTGATCCTCGACCTCTTCCGCGTCAAGTTCGACCCGGCGATCGCCACCGATTTGAAGGGACGCCTCGCCCAGGCCAAGTCCGTCGAGGCCAAGATCGTCGAGGCCTTGCAGGCCGTCGAAAGCCTGGACGCCGACCGCGTCCTGCGCCGTCTGGCCGCCCTGGTTGGCGCGATCCAGCGGACGAACTTCTACCAGCCGGCCGCCGACGGCGCGCCCAAGCCCTATATCAGCTTCAAGATCGCCTCCCGCGAGCTGGAAGACCTCCCCGCGCCGAAGCCCTATCGCGAGATCTACGTCTCGGCGCCGCATGTCGAAGGCGTCCACCTGCGCTTTGGCCCGGTGGCGCGCGGCGGCCTGCGCTGGTCCGATCGCCGAGACGACTTCCGCACCGAGGTTCTGGGCCTGGTGAAGGCCCAGCAGGTCAAGAACGCGGTGATCGTGCCGGTCGGCAGCAAGGGCGGCTTCTATCCGAAGCAGCTGCCGCGCGGGGGCGATCGCGACGCGATCCAGACCGAGGCGATCCGGGCGTACAAGACCTTCCTGTCGGGACTGCTCGACCTGACCGACAATATCGACGCCGACAACGAGGTGACGCCGCCCCGCTCGGTGGTCGTCCATGACGGTCATGACCCCTATCTGGTCGTCGCCGCCGACAAGGGCACGGCGACCTTCTCCGACATCGCCAACGGCGTGGCCGAGGACTACGGCTTCTGGCTGGGCGACGCGTTCGCGTCGGGCGGCTCGGTCGGCTATGACCACAAGGTCATGGGCATCACCGCCCGCGGCGCGTGGGAAGCGGTCAAGCGCCACTTCCGCGAGCTGGGTAAGGACATTCAGACCGAGCCCTTCACCGTGGTCGGCGTCGGCGACATGTCCGGCGACGTGTTCGGCAACGGCATGCTGTTGTCCAAGCAGACCAAGCTCTTGGCCGCCTTCGACCACCGCCACATCTTCCTCGATCCCAATCCCGACCCGGCCGCTTCGTGGGCCGAGCGCGACCGGATG
>CAKZJK010000388.1 GCA_936942565.1 uncultured Caulobacter sp.
GAGCCGGAGCGCCGCCTGATCGTCGTCAGCCACGGAGTCGCGGGCCGCCTGCTGCGTGGCCTCTACGCCGGTCTCTCCAAGGACGAGACCCTGCGGCAGGACATTCCCCAGGACGCCGTTTTCCGTCTCGCCGGAGGCCAGATCGAGCGCATCGACTGCGCGCCGGTCGCCGAACCCGCCGAACTCGCCTGAAGGCCCCAATGACCGAAGAGCCCGAAGTCCTGATCCGCGTCGAAAAGAACGTCGGCCGCATCACGCTCAACCGCCCCAAGGCGCTGCACGCCCTGACCCTGGGCATGTGCGAGACCATGATCGCCGCGCTGCTGGAATGGCGGGAAGACCCCGAGATCTACATGGTCCTGATCGACCATGCGGGCGAGCGCGGCTTCTGCGCGGGCGGCGACATCCGCATGCTGGCCGAAAGTGGCGCGAAGGACGGCGTCGAGGCGCGGAAATTCTTCCACACCGAGTACCAGCTGAACCACCTGCTGTTCACCTACGACACGCCGGTCGTGGCGGTGATGGACGGCGTGGTGATGGGCGGTGGGGTCGGGATCTCGATGCCTGCTCACGTCCGGATCGCCACCGAGCGCACCACCTTCGCCATGCCCGAGACCGGCATCGGCCTCTTTCCCGACGTCGGCGGCGGCTGGTACCTGCCGCGCCTGCCGGGCAAGGCGGGGCTGTGGCTGGCCCTGACCGGCGCCCGGATCAAGGGCGCGGACTGCATGCGCCTCGGCATCGCCACCCACTTCGTGGAGTTCGGCGCGGTCGAGGGGCTGAAGAAGGCGATCATCGCCGATCCGCGCCGCATCGACGAGACCCTGCGCAAGTACCGCGCCGACGCCGGCAAGGCCTCTCTGCTGGGCTTCGAGCAGGACCTCAACCGTCTGTTCGTCGGCGACAGCGTCGAGGAGATCGTGGAGTTCCTGACCGTCGACTCCAGCGATTGGGGCAAGGCCCAGCTGGAGGTGATGAAAACCAAGTCGCCCCAGACGATGAAGGTCGCCTACGAGCAGTTGAAGCGTGGCGCGGCCATGACCGACTTCGCCGACAACATGGCCATGGAATACCGGATCGGGTCGCGCGTGGTCCGCAAGCACGACTTCATCGAGGGCGTGCGGGCGGTGATCATCGACAAGGACAACGCCCCGCGCTGGAGCCCCGCGAGGCTGGAAGACGTCACCGACGCCATGCTGGACGGGATTTTCGCGGCCCTGCCGGCGGAAGAGGAATGGACGCCGCTGACGTGACGAATGTCGCGCGCCAGAGCGCGTTGGGTTTAGGCGTGAGCGGGCGAACCGCTCAAATGCTCTCTAAGTGTATGAATTCGAGCCTGTTTGTCTGGTTTAGATGGTTCCATCCAGGCCAGACAGGCTCTAACGTGTCGGCCAACTATAAAGTGTCGGTTTGGAAGGATCGCCATGCGTAAGCCGCTTCTCAGTCTCGTCGCCGTGCTCGGCCTCGCCGCCTGCGCCACGCAGCCGATGCTGGGACCGCCGCCTCCGCCGCCCTCCGGCCCAGTGTCGGTCTCCATCCCGGCCAACATCGCCGCCGCCCTCAGTGATCCGTCGCGTCCCGCCGCCGACATGATCCGCGACGATGCGCGCCATCCAGGCGAGGTGCTGGCCTTCGCGGGCGTCAAGCCGGGCGCCAAGGTCGCCGACCTGATCCCGGGCGGCGGCTATTTCACGCGGATCTTCTCGAAGGCGGTGGGGCCCAAGGGCAAGGTCTACGCCTATGTGCCCGACGAGCTGACCAAGCTGGCCAAGCGCGAGCCGGCGGTGAACGCCATCGCCCGTGATCCGGCCTATCCGAACGTGACGGTGATCCTGAACACGCTGCCCAACTTCGCCACGCCGGAGAAGCTGGATCTGGTGTTCACGGCCCAGAACTATCACGACATGCACGACAAGTTCATGGGCCCGGCGGATCTGTCGGTCGTGAACCGCCAGATCTTCAAGGCCTTGAAGCCGGGCGGCGTCTACCTCGTGATCGATCACTCGGCCGAGCCGGGCTCGGGCCTGCGCAACACCGAGGATCTGCACCGGATCGACTCGGCGGTGGTGAAGTCCGAGGTCACCGCGGCGGGCTTCATCTTCGAAGGCGAAAGCAAGGTGCTGCGCGACCCGGCCGACCCTCGGAAGGCCAACGTCTACGACCCGTCGATCCGCGGCAAGACCGACCAGTTCGTCTACAAGTTCCGCAAACCCGCCTCGGCGCGCTGACGGACCCGAAACCTAACCATAAGAGCCGCGCCCAACGAGGCGCGGTTCGTCTTTGAAGGGGAGTGGCGGATGACCCGCGTCGCGTTCATCGGGCTGGGCAACATGGGCGGCGGCATGGCCGCCAATCAGGCGGCCGCTGGCCACCAGGTCCTCGCCTTCGACCTGTCGGCGGAAGCCCTGGCGCGGGCGGCGACCGCTGGCTGCCAGGCTGGGTCGTCCGTCGCCGAGGCCGTGGTCGACGCGGAGGTGGTGATCACCATGCTGCCCGCCGGCCCGCATGTGCGCTCGGTCTATGGCGAGCAGGTGCTGAAGAGCGCGCCGAAGTCCGCCCTGCTGATCGACTGCTCCACGATCGACGTCGAGACCGCCCGCGACGTGGCGCGCCAGGCGGGGGAGGCGGGTTTCCGCTTCGCCGACGCCCCCGTGTCCGGCGGCGTCATGGCCGCCGAGGCGGGGAGCCTGGCCTTCATGGTCGGGTGCGACGAGGCCGACTTCGCGGCGGTCGAGGCGGCGTTGGAACCGATGTCGCGCGCCACGATTCGGGCCGGCGATCACGGCGCGGGGCAGGCGGCCAAGATCTGCAACAACATGCTGCTGGGCGTGTCGATGCTGGGTGTGTGCGAAGCCTTCGCCCTGGCCGAGAAGCTGGGTCTGGCGGCAGATCGCTTCTTCGACATCGCCAGCAAGTCCTCGGGGCAGTGCTGGTCGCTCAGCACCTACTGCCCCGTGCCGGGCGTGGGGCCGCAAACCCCGGCCGATCGCGGCTACGAGGGCGGATTCGCGACGGCCATGATGCTGAAAG
>CAKZJK010000389.1 GCA_936942565.1 uncultured Caulobacter sp.
CCAGCGGCGGCCACGGCGCGACGGCGACCGGCCATGAAGGCCGCGCCGGAGAACAGCGCCAGGACAAGGAGCGAAAGCCAGGTCAGCATGCGTGAAGCTAATCTTGCGCCAGAGTGTCGAAGGCTCCGCACGATCGCGGCCTTCCCCCGGGCCCGATCTATGCCGGGCGGGCGCTGTGCTTATGCGACAGTTACATGACAGTTTGACGACAGCGCCCGGTTAACGCGCCTCACCCGACCGAAGAATCGACTTTCCGCGTCCGCCAGAGCGACCACAGCACGCCCGCCGCCAGGATGGCGAAGGTGATCGACAGCGACAGGCTGGCGGGGAACTTGGTCCAGCCCAGGGCGTCGGCGATGAAGATCTTGCCGCCGATGAAGACCAGCAGCACGGCCAGCGCCTGCTTCAGATAGGCGAAGCGGTGCAGCACGGCCGCCAACGCGAAGTAGAGCGCGCGCAGGCCCAGGATGGCCATGATATTGGAGGTGTAGACAATGTAGGGGTCGGTCGTGATCGCGAAGATCGCCGGCACCGAATCGACGGCGAAGATCAGGTCGGCGATCTCGACCAGCACCAAGGCCAGGAACAAGGGCGTCGCCAGCAGGGCGGCCTTGCCGGTGCGGGCGTCGACGCCCTTCACGAAGAACTTCTCGCCTTCCAGACGATCGGTGACCGGCAGGACGCGCCGGACGAACTTCAGGGCCGCGTTCTCGTTGAGGTCGATGGGCTTGCCGCTGGAGAACAGCATCTTCAAGCCGGTCAGGATCAGGAAGACGGCGAAGATATAGAGCACCCAGCCAAACTGGCTGACCAGGGCCGCGCCGACGCCGATCATGACGCCACGCATAAGGATGACGCCCAGCACGCCCCAGAACAGCACCCGATGCTGAAGGGCCGGCGGAATGGCGAAGAAGCCGAAGATCAGCGCGATGACGAAGACGTTGTCGATCGCCAGGCTCTTCTCGATCACGAAGCCGGTCAGGTACTCGACCCCCGCCGTCGCGCCTAGCTGCATCCACACGAGGCCGCCGAAGCCCAGGCCCAGCGCGATGTAGACCGCCGACATCAGCAGGCTCTCGCGCACGCCGATCTCGCGCGTCTTGCGGTGCAGGACGCCAAGATCGAACGCCAGCAGCGCCACGACGGCCAGCACGAAGCCAGCCCACATCCAGAGGGGTTTGCCGATGATCGGCAGGGTGAGGAAATCCATGATCAGGTCGCGCTCCAGCCTCTCGGCGGCCGCGCGCGGCGACCGCCGATCGGCGTCGGGGTTGGGGGATGTTGGCTAGGCCAGAATGTCAGACGCGAATGTCGAGCACGCTACGCCGCGCCGATCGCGAGGCCGGCGAGGCCTCGATACGGTCCGGCGGCGTCACCGGCTTGGCCGTGGGCTGGCTCGCGTGGGACGCCTGCCGTGTCAGGCTTAGCGGCAGCCAAGGGGCCAGCGACGCCGGGCCGGCGACTCTCATCGCCGCCCCCATCGATCGACCAGATCAAGCAGGAAGGGACGCGGGGCCTTCGGGTCGGGCGGGGTCGCGGCCGCGGCGACCCGCTCGCGGGACGCGGACGTCTCGCGACCACGGCGGACAGGCTTGGAAAAAATCGAACTCATGGACATCGATCGCTCTCCTCTGTTGGGAGGGCGGCCCGACGTCGGGCTTGCTGGGCTGTGGGGATATCCCTCTGGACCCGGCATCGAGCACACCCGATGCGTTCCGACATCACGACCGCGCTGTGTCAGCGCCGATCGTCAGAGGGGCCCGGCTCGCGTAACAAAGATATGTCCATGGCGAAGGTTTCGCAAGACGCGGCGCCGCTAGCGGCCGAGCCTTCGGTCCGGGAAGACCTAGGCCTCGGCCTTGGCCATGGGCAGATACACGCCGAAGGTCGCGCCCTCGCCCTGCGCGCTCTCGACGGTCAGTCCGCCCCGGTGGCGGTTCATGATGTGCTTGACGATCGCCAGGCCCAGGCCGGTGCCGGACCGATCGCCGCTCTTCTGGCCCTCGACGCGATAGAAGCGTTCCGTCAGCCGCGGCAGGTGCTCGCGGGCGATGCCGGGCCCGCGATCGGTCACGCGCAGCACGGCGTAGCGTTCGGCGGGGTCGTGGTCGGGCGTCAGCAACGACATGCGAGCCGCCGCCGAATCGCGCGGCGTGGCGGCCGCTTCGGCGTGCAGCCCGGGGAAGATCTCGACCCTGACCGTCCCGCCCCTGGGCGTGTACTTGATGGCGTTGTCGACCAGGTTCTGGATCACCTGGATGATCTGGTCGCGGTCGCCGTCGATCACCGCCCCGCCGCGCGGCGGCAGGACCGGGTCGAAGGTCACGGCCTTGTCCTTGGCCTGCGGGGCCAAGGCGTCGATCACGTCGATGGCGGCCATGGCCAGGTCGACCCGACCCAGCGGCGCGATGTGCTCGTTGAGCTCGATCCGCGACAGGCTCATCAGGTCGTCGATCAGGCGCGACATGCGCTCGGCCTGGGCCAGCATGATGGCCAGGAACTTGTCGCGCGCGCCCGGATCGTCCTTCGCGTGGCCGCGCAGGGTCTCGATAAAGCCGGACAGCGAGGCCAGCGGCGTGCGCAGCTCATGGCTGGCGTTGGCCAGGAAGTCGGCGCGGGTGCGCTCGCTGCGGCGGGCGTCCGTCTCGTCGCGCAGGGCCAGCAGCGCCAGGCGCGAGCGGCCGGGCGTTTCCTTCAGCGGCCGGACCTGGGCGAGCCAGGCGCGTCCCTGGGTTCCGCCGGTGTCGAACTCGACCATGCCCTCGAGACCGCCGAACAGCGCCTCGTCGACCGCCTCCAGCACGCGGGGATGGCGCACGGCCGTGACCAGGAGCTGGCCGGGGTGCTGAATCTTGAACAGCTCGCGCGCGGCGGCGTTGGCGAACAGGAAGCGCCGGCCGGTCAGGTCGTCGGCCTCCTCGGCGGCGATCACCATCAAGGGGTCGGGCAGTCGGTCGAGAATGGCCGCGAAGGGCGGGATTTCCTCGCTGGCGGCCGCGGGAGCGAGCGTGGCGTCCCGCGTGGGAAGGGC
>CAKZJK010000390.1 GCA_936942565.1 uncultured Caulobacter sp.
GAGTTTGAGTCAGCTCCGACAGCTGTCCGTGCTGTTGAGATCAGTATCACGCCAGGCGATGCTTTGGCGTTTTTCAAGCGCTTCGATCTAGTTGCAACGCGGCGCAGCGTGGACCTCAGCAATACGAAGGTCGATGGCCCTCATTACGACTGAATTTTCGGTGAGGCTGACATCTCACTCCCCCCCCGTCCCTCTAGACTCAGCACCCCCCGCCTGCTACACGCCCCGCCTCGCTCCCGGACCCCGCGTCCTGGGGCGTGCTTGTCGTTTGGGCTCCGGCCTCCGCGACACGCTCAAATCCGTGGAAGGGTCGCCAAGCCCGCACCACGGCTCACCAGCGAGGGCGTCAGCCCTCACGAGAGGACACTATGGCTAAGAAGATCCTGGGCTACATCAAGCTCCAGGTGAAGGCTGGCTCGGCCACGCCTTCGCCCCCCATCGGCCCGGCTCTGGGTCAGCGCGGCGTCAACATCATGGGCTTCTGTAAGGAGTTCAACGCGCGCACCGAGAACGTCGAAAAGGGCACCCCCCTGCCGACCGTGATCACGGTCTATCAGGACAAGTCGTTCACCTTCGTCACCAAGACGCCGCCGGCCACCTTCTTCCTGAAGCAGGCGACCAAGCTGCAGTCGGGCGCCAAGCTGACCGGTCGCGAGACCGTCGGCGAGATCACCCGCGCCCAGCTGCGCGAGATCGCCGAAAAGAAGATGAAGGACCTGAACGCCAACGATATCGAGGCCGCGGCCCGCATCATCGAAGGCTCCGCCAAGGCCATGGGCCTGAAGATCGTGGAGGCCTAAGATCATGGCTAAGCAACCCAAGCGCATCAAGGCCTGGACCGGCGACCGCGAAGCGGCCCACTCGGTCGAAGCCGCCATCGCCCTGGTCAAGGCCAACGCCAAGGCCAAGTTCGACGAGACCATCGAGATCTCGGTCAACCTGGGCGTCGACCCGCGTCACGCCGACCAACAGGTCCGCGGCGTCGTGAACCTGCCCTCGGGCACCGGCCGTGACGTCCGCGTCGCCGTCTTCGCCAAGGACGCCAAGGCGGCCGAAGCGACCGCGGCGGGCGCCGAGCACGTCGGCGCCGAGGATCTGTACGAAAAGATCAACGGCGGCTTCATGGACTTCGATCGCGTCATCGCGACCCCGGACATGATGGCCCTGGTCGGTCGCCTCGGTAAGGTGCTGGGCCCGCGCGGCCTGATGCCGAACCCGAAGGTCGGCACCGTGACCCCGAACGTCGGCCAAGCCGTCAAGGACGCCAAGGGCGGCGCCGTCGAGTTCCGCGTCGAAAAGGCTGGTATCGTTCACGCCGGCGTTGGCAAGGCTTCCTTCGACGCCAAGGCGCTCGAAGAGAATATCCGCGCCTTTGCCGATGCGGTGATCAAGGCCAAGCCGGCTGGCGCCAAGGGCAACTATCTCAAGAAGATCGCCATCTCCTCGACCCAGGGTCCGGGCGTGAAGGTCGATCCGTCGTCGCTCAACGCGGCCTGATGTATTCGGGGGAGCCGTCCATCCGGCTCCCTGACAAATTCCCCGGCTTTCGGGCCGGGGATAGGCGGGGCAACCCGTCATCTATTCCTGTCCGAGATTGCGGGTGGTTTTACCTTAATCACTTGGCCTGCATGAGACGGGTAAGATCCGATTTTCGCGGAGCAATCCGCAAAGAGAGGTTCGAACCTTGGATGCCTTGTGTTGCACTTCTTCGGAAGTGAGGCGCGAGGGGGCAGGATCCTCAAGCGTCGCTTGG
>CAKZJK010000391.1 GCA_936942565.1 uncultured Caulobacter sp.
TGCGTCCGCTTCATCACCGAGGTCGCCGGCTCGCCGGAAATCGGCCTGATCTCGCGCGGCGAAGACGTTGAAATCACGACTTATCTGGGCGCGGCGGTAACGTCGGAGCTCAGCGCCAACGTGATCGACCTCTGCCCGGTCGGCGCCCTGACCAGCAAGCCCTACGCCTTCGAGGCGCGTCCGTGGGAGCTGAAGAAGACCGAAAGCGTCGACGTCATGGACGCCTTGGGCTCGGCCATCCGCGTCGACGCCCGCGGCGCCGCCGTGCTGCGCGTGCTGCCGCGCATCAACGAGGACGTCAACGAAGAGTGGATCTCGGACAAGACCCGCTACGCGGTCGACGGCCTGCAGCGCCAGCGTCTGGACCGTCCCTATGTCCGCGACGCCGCAGGCAAGCTGAAGCCCGCGACCTGGGCCGAGGCCTTCGCGGCCGTGGCCGGCAAGCTCAAGGCCGCCAAGCCCGAGCGCATCGGCGTGATCGCCGGCGACCTGCAGGACGCCGAGAGCCTGAAGGCGACCAAGGACCTCTTCACCGCCCTGGGCGTGAAGAACCTGGATAGCCGCCAGGACGGCTCGGCCCTGGGCCAAGGTCCGCGCGAGAGCTGGCTGTTCAACTCGACGATCGCCGGCATCGAGAACGCCGACGTGGTGCTGTTCGTCGGCGCCAATCCGCGCCTCGAGGCGCCGGTCCTGAACGCGCGCTTCCGCAAGCAGTGGATCGCCGGCAAGACCCGCTTTGGCGTGATCGGCGAGCAGGCCGACCTGACGTTCGACTACGACTATCTGGGCGCTGGCGCCCAGACGCTGTCGGGCCTTGCCAAGAGCAAGAGCGACTTCGTCGCCGCCCTGAAGGCCGCCGAGCGTCCCGCGATCATCATCGGCCAGGGCGCTATCGCCCGCGCCGACGGCGCGGCGATCCTCAAGGCCGCCGCCGGTCTGGCCAAGACGATGAAGGTCGTCCGCGAGGGCTGGAACGGCTGGAACGTCCTGCACACCGCCGCCGCGCGCGTCGCCGGCCTCGACATGGGCTTCGTCCCGGCCGAGGGCGCTCTGTCGACCGCCGACATGCTGAAGCCGGGCGCTCTGGACGTCCTGTTCCTGCTGGGCGCCGACGAGTGCGAGACCTCGGCCACGGGCGCGTTCAAGATCTACCTCGGCACGCACGGCGACGCTGGGGCGCACAAGGCCGACGTGATCCTGCCGGGCGCGGCCTACACCGAAAAGAACGGCCTCTACGTGAACCTCGAAGGTCGCGTTCAGCTGGGCAAGCGCGCCGTGTTCCCGAAGGGCGAGGCCAAGGAAGACTGGTCGATCCTGCGGGCGCTGTCCGAAGTGCTCGGCCACAAGCTGCCGTATGACAGCCTGGACCAACTGCGCGCCAAGCTGTTCGCCGATCACCCGACCTTCGGCCAGATCGACTACGCGCCGGGCTCGGTCCCGACCGTGTTTGATGTCGGCGCCCTGGGCGGCGCGGGCGACGCTTTGGACGCGCCGTTCGAGAGCCCGATCAAGGCCTTCCACCTGACCAACCCCATCGCGCGCGCCAGCGTGACCATGGCCGAATGCGCGGCCGTGGCTTCCGGCGCCGCCAAGATCGCCGCGGAGTAGATCGTGGACCAGACCAATCCGCTTCTCTGGTTTGGCCTCACGACCGGCGGCATCCTGCTGGTCGTGATCTGGGTTCTTCTGAGCCTGGCCTTCCTGCTGCTGGCCGACCGCAAGATCTGGGCCGGCGTCCAGATGCGCAAAGGCCCCAACGTCGTGGGTCCCTTCGGCCTTCTGCAATCCTTCGCCGACTTCTTCAAGTTCGTGCTGAAGGAGATCGTGATCCCGGCCGGCGCCGACAAGGTCGTCTTCATCCTGGCGCCGCTGATCAGCCTGATCCTAGGCTTCGTCGGCTGGGCCGTGGTGCCGTTCGCGCCGGGCTGGGTCGTCTCGAACCTCAACGTCGGCATCCTCTACCTGCTGGCGATGAGCTCGCTGGGCGTCTACGGCATCATCATGGGCGGCTGGGCTTCGAACTCGAAGTACCCGTTCCTTGGAGCTCTTCGTTCCGCGGCGCAGATGGTGTCGTACGAAGTCTCGATCGGCCTGATCATCATCACGGTGATCCTGCTGGCCGGTTCGATGAACCTGTCGACCATCGTCGAGAAGCAGACCGGTTGGTTCTGGAACTGGAACGTGTTCGGCGGCGGCCTCAAGAATGTCATCCTGCTGCCGGTCATGGTCGTGGCCATGGGCATGTTCTACATCTCGGGCCTGGCCGAGACGAACCGCCCGCCGTTCGACCTTCCGGAAGCCGAATCCGAACTCGTGGCCGGCTATCAGGTGGAATACAGCTCGACGCCATACCTGCTGTTCATGGTGGCCGAGTATTCGAACATCGTC
>CAKZJK010000392.1 GCA_936942565.1 uncultured Caulobacter sp.
GGCCGGAGCGACGGGCGCGCGGTGCGGATACGCGTGGCCGGTCAGGCGTCCCCAGGCGACGCCCGCGCCGGTCAGCAGCACGGAATCCAGCGCCACCGGATTGAGCGCGAACAGATAGCCGGCCTTGGCGACGGCCGGGCCGCCGATCACGCAAATCAGCGCCACCGCGCCGCCCGGCGGATGCAGGCAGCCCAGCAGCATCATGGTTCCGATCGCCAGTCCCACGGCCAGCGGCGCGGCGATCAGGGGCTGAGGGATCAGCAGGGCCACGGTGATCCCGACGAGGGCCGAAACGATGTTGCCGCCCAACACCGCGCGCGGCTGCGCCAGCGGGCTGGCGGGCACGGCGAAGACCAGCACCGCCGAGGCGCCGATCGGCGCGACCAGCAGCGGATGCAGCCAGTCGCCTCCGCCGACGGCCAGGCGTCCCAGAAGGCCGGCGACCAGCAGACCCAGCAGCGCGCCCGCTCCGCCGCGCAGGGCGTCGATCGAACGAAGGGGCGTCTTGCCGCGAACAAGAGCGTGAAGGCGTGCGTTCATGGGCGCGCTCCTAGACCAAGCGCGGCGGTCGGTCTTTCGGTTTTTTGTACAGGCGGTTCAAGAAAAGCATCTCTCCCCCGACCTCCCCGGCAAATGCCGGGGCCAGATTCATCCTGTGCGCTTGGGGATGATGCGCCAGACGCGGCGCCGAGACCAAAGCGCCCGAGGGTTCGATCCGGGTCTCGGCATTCGCCGGGAAGATCGGATGTACTTGGCTCAGCCCAGGGAATGCGCCAGCCGGTTCAGATCCGGCTCCACCCAGCCTCGCCGGGCCTCGACCGAGAACAGGCGTTCGCGCGACCAGTAGGTCAGCGGCCAGGCCTTGTCGCCCATCGGCGTCGCCAGCAGGCGCGTGACGGCGTCCGCGTCGCTGGTCTCCGCGGGCAGGGCGGCGACGAAGGCGCGGATGGCGGCCAGATAGGCCTGGGTGATGGTCTCGTGATAGCCGCTCTGGTCGTCGTTCACCCCGCCGACCGAGACGTTGTAGGTCTGGATGATCCCCGGCAGGTCTCGCTCCAGTCCCGCGTCGCGGACGCGGACGAGGCGCAGGGTGGCGGCCAGGTGCGCGGCGTGGGTCCAGCGTTCCTTGGGCAGCGTGCGGCCCACCAGGCCCTCGGCGAGGGCGGCGATCTCTTCGTTCGTGTAGGTCATGAAACGGTGTTAGCCGAAGCGGGGCGGTCGTGGCTAGCCGCTACCTATAACCGTGTCATCCCGGCCGAAGCGTAGCGTAGAGCCGGGACCCAGGGGCGGCGCGCACGGCGCTCCTGCAACCCCTGGGTCCCGGATAGCCTCTCCGAGGCTTCCGGGATGACACGCGGAATGAAACTTTAGGGGGCTTCTCTGGGCCATCTCCGCTCATCCAGGGTGATCGTTACATCCGCCGACCCCGGCAAATCCTCCGCGATCCAGCGGGTCAGGCGCTCGTAGTGCGTGACGAAGCGGTCGAGGGCGGCGTCGTCCATGGCGAGCGCGGGATCGCGGCCCTCGGCGGCGAGGCGTTCGCGCAGGCGGGCCTCCTGCTGGCCGCGCCAGGCGCGCACTGTCGCGAAGTCCGGCGCGGTCAGCAGCACCAGCCGGTCCAGCCGCGCGAACAGCGGCGCGTAGGGGCCCGCCAGCGCCGCGTTGGCGAAGCCGCGCCAGACGCCGTCCGGGTCCTCGTCGCGCTCGAGGGCGTTGACGGGCGCGGCCAGCATCTCCGCCGGTTGAGGCCGGGCCCCGACGCACCAGCCCTCCAGCAGCACCACGTCGACCGGTCCCTCGACGCGCGGCCACGCGGCCTCCGGCGCGCGATCGTCGGCGGCCTTGTCGAAACGGGGGAGGGCGATGGCGCCAGGTCGTCCCAGCGCGTCCAGCAGCGAAAGCCCCAGCGCCGGATCGTGCGTGCCGGGAACCCCGCGCGTCGTCAGCAGCGGGTGAACCTCGCGCGCCAGCCGGACGCGCTCGGCCCGGGTCAGATAGAGGTCGTCGATCGACAGCGCCGCGACCCTCAGGTCCCGCGCCGCCAGCAGGCGAGCGACCAGAGCGACCAGGGTCGACTTGCCCGAGCCCTGAGGCCCGCAAATCCCGACGATCAGCGGCGAGCGGTCCTCCAAGGCCCAGCCCGCGATCCGCGCCGCCAGGGGTCGGTGCAGGCGGTCCGCCAACGTGTCGAAGTCCTTCGGCAGGCCCGCCTCGCGGGCGAAGGCGCCGATGATCGTCGCTTCTGGACCCATCAAAACGGGTTGGCCCAGCGCACCGTATCGGGCAGCGGCAGGCTGGCCTCGAACACCAGCCCGTCCGGTCGGAAGTCGAAGCGCGCGTGGCCCTTCTGCTCGCGGCGGATCGAGCTCTCGATCAGCCGGGTGCCAAAGCCCCGGGTCTTGGGCGGCGTGACCGGTGGCCCGCCGAGGTCGCGCCAGGCGAAGGCTAGGTTCCCGGTCACCGGGTCGAGCCGCCAAGTCACCTCGACCTCCCCGCCTGGGACCGACAAGGCGCCGTACTTGGCGCTGTTGGTGGCCAGTTCGTGGAACACCATCGACAGGCCCACGGCCGTGTGCGGCGCCAGGGCCACCGTCGGCCCCTCGCGGCGAACCCGGCCGACATGCGCGCCGAGGGCCTTCTGGACCAGCTGGTCCATGTCGGCCTCGCGCCAGCCGGTCTTGGTCAGGAGATCGTGGGCGCCGGACAGCGCGATCAGCCGCTCGGTGAACACGTCGACCGGCGCGCCGTCGGTCTTGAGGAAGGTCTGGCGCGCCAGGGCCTGGACCGTGGCCAGGGTGTTCTTCACCCGGTGGTTCAGCTCGTTGATCATCACCACCTGGCGCTCCTCGCGGGCCTTCAGCTCGCGCGAGGCCTCGCGCAGGGCCGAGTGGACGGCGGCGATCTCCTCGAGACTGTCAGGCTCCGAGGGCGGCAAGGTCTCGCCTCGGCCGATGGCGGCGGCGTCGGTCACCAGGCGGCGCATCTCGCCGTTGATCCGGCGCGCGTAGGCCAGGGACAGGGCGATGCCCAGCACCAGCAGCGCCAGGAACACCGCGCCGGCTAGAACGACCGAGCGATTGACCGTGCTGGCCAGCTCGTCGCGCGGGATGGCCACCACCAGGGTCCAGCCGGTCTGGGGCGAGCGGGTGTAGGCGACCATGGTCGCCACGCCTTCCAGGGACCGGCTCTTGTTCACGCCCTCGGTCGAGTGGCGCAGGTTCTCTTCCATGTCCTTGGAGGCCAGGGCGCCGGTGAACTTCTCATTGAGCCGCGAGCGGGCGATGACCCTTCGATTGTTGTCCAGCAGGGTGGCGACCCAGCTATCCGGCACCCGCTGCTGGCGGAACACCGAGGTGAACGATGCTGATTCCACGACATAGGACAGGACGTAGGGCTGGCCCTTGACCAGGATCGGCGTGGCGACGGTGATCACCGGCTTGCCGGCGACCTTGCCCATGCGCAGGTCCGAGATCTTGCTGCGCCCCGCCAGAAGGGCGCTGGTCAGTTCGTTGGCGCGCGGCGACTTTGGCAGGGGCGCGCCGTAGGGCTTCAGCGTATTGAGAATCTGCTGGCCGTCGAGGTCGGAGACCACGATCCAGCCCGGGCGGCGCTGGACCACGCGCTGCGCGCGGTTGTGGAAGTCCTGCCAGTCGCCATTGATCAGCGCCTGGTCGCTGGCCAGGGTCTCGACCACGGCGACGCCGACGGCGGCCTGGCGATCGACCGCGCCGGACAGCGCGCGGGCGGTGGTGACGAGCTGTTGGTAGAGCTGGCCTCGGGATTCGCGGTCGGCGCCGGCCAGCAGCAGCACCATGGAGACGATGGCCGGGATCAGCAGGCTGACCGTCAGGAGCACCAGCCGTCCGCGCACCGTGCCGACGCGGCGGCGGCCGTCCAAATCGCCGCGATCCTGTTCAGCCATGCCTTGGCGCGCCCGCCTCGACGAGGGCCCGGTTCACCCTCACGACTTGTATATCGAAGCGAGTCGCGAACGGCGTCTCAAAAATCACTGTTTTTCCCGGAGCCCGCCTGGCGAGCTCGGCGGGGCTTCGACGCGGGGCGGAACGGTATCGCCAGTTCGGATTTGTGGGTTATGAGACACGCATGAAATCCCTGCCCAACATCCTCACCAGCTCGCGCCTCGTCATGGCGCTGTTCATGTTCGTGGCCCTGGCGGCGGCGGCCGGCGCGGTCCCGTGGGTCAGCGACCAGCTGACGGCCGAGGCCCAGCTGCGCCTGGAGCGCTGGGCGTTCTACGCCTTCGTCATCGCGGCGGTGACCGACTTCTTCGACGGCTGGCTGGCGCGCAAGCTGGACGCGGTCAGCGTCTGGGGCGCGATCCTCGATCCGATCGGCGACAAGATCCTGGTCTGCGGCGCCCTGCTGGGCCTGATGGCCCTGGGCCCGAACCCGCTGGTCGTGCTGCCGGCGGGCCTGATCCTGTTCCGTGAGTTCGCGGTCAGCGCGCTGCGCGAGGTCGGCGCCGGCAAGGGCGTGAAGCTGCCGGTCACCCTGCTGGCCAAGTGGAAGACCACGCTGCAGCTGGTCTCCATCGGCGCCGAGATGATCCTGGCCTCGTGGGGGGCTTTCGGACTGTCGAGCGATCCTGCGGTGGTTGGCGGCTTCACCCTGGTCGCGCATGGCCTGCTGTGGCTGGCGACGCTGGTGACGCTGATCACCGGGGCTCAATACTGGGAAGCCGCGCGCAAGGCGCTGGTCTAGCTTTCTTCCTCCCCCACTGGGGGA
>CAKZJK010000393.1 GCA_936942565.1 uncultured Caulobacter sp.
GGGAGAGGGGAGTGCTAGCCCTTCCTGAAAAACCCGTGAATCCGCTCGGCCAGCGCCTGGCTGACGCCCTCGACCTTGACGAGGTCCTCGACGCTGGCGCGGCCGACGCCCTTGGCGGAGCCGAACGCGTGGAGCAGGGCCTTCTTGCGGCCTGGGCCGACGCCTTCGATCTCGTCCAGCGGGTTCTTCTTCAGGTCCATGGACCGGCGGGTGCGGTGGGCGCCGATGGCGAAGCGGTGGGCCTCGTCGCGGAGGCGTTGCAGGTAGTAGAGCACCGGCGACTTGGGCTCGAGCATGAAGGGCGGGTGGCCGGGCAGGAAGAAGCGCTCAAGGCCCGCGTCACGGTCGGGACCCTTGGCGACCCCCACGACGGCGATGTCGTCGACGCCCAGGTCGGCCATGATCTCCAGCGCCGCGTCCAGCTGGCCCTTGCCGCCGTCCACGAGGACGAGGTCGGGGCGGTTGTCGCTGTCGCCTTCCTCCTCTTCCTTGACCAGGCGGGCGAAGCGGCGACGCAGCACCTCCTTCATCATGCCGTAGTCGTCGCCGGGGGTGAGCTCGGTGCTCTTGATGTTGAACTTGCGGTACTGGCCCTTCATGAAGCCTTCGGGGCCGGCCACGATCATGCCGCCCACGGCGTTCGTGCCCTGGATGTGGCTGTTGTCGTAAACCTCGATGCGCTCGGGCGGCGCCTCCAGCTTGAAGGCCTCGCAGACGCCGGCCAGGAGCTTGGTCTGGGCGCCGCTCTCGGCCATCTTCCGGCCCAGGGCTTCGCGGGCGTTGGTCAGGGCGTGCTGGACGAGATCGGCCTTCTCGCCGCGCTTGGGGACGCTGATCTCGACCTTGCGGCCGCTCTTCAGCGCGAAGGCTTCCGCCAGCAGGTCGGTCTCGGCCGGCTGGACATTGGCCAGGATCAGGCGGGGGATCGGCTTGTCGTCGTAGAATTGGCCCAGGAAGGCGGTGATGATCCGCTGCTCCTCGGTGACGCCTTCCTCCTCGCTCTCATCGGCCGCGCCAGTGATACGAGGGAAGTAGGCGCGGTTGCCCCAGTTCTGGCCGGCGCGGAAGAAGAACACCTGCACGCAGGCCTGGCCGCCCTCGACGTGCAACGCGACGACGTCGGCCTCGTCCACGGTCTCGGGGTTGATCTGGGTCTCCTGGGCGACGGCCGACAGGGCGCGGATGCGGTCGCGCAGGCGGGCGGCGCGCTCGAACTCCAGGTCCTCGGCGGCCTCCTCCATCTGCTTGGCCATTGAGGCGATCACCGCGCGGGACTTGCCGCGCAGGAAGGCCTCGGCCTGGTCGACCAGGGCCTGGTAGTCGTCCTTGCCGATCAGACCGGTGCAGGGGGCGGCGCAGCGCTTGATCTGGTGCAGCATGCAGGGCCGGTCGCGGGTCTCGTAGACGCTGTCGCTGCACGAGCGGAGCAGGAAGGCCTTCTGCAGGGTGTTGAGCGTGCGGTTCACCGCCCAGGCGCTGGCGAACGGCCCGAAATAGTCGCCCTTGATCGTGTGGGCGCCGCGATGCTTGCGCAGCTGCGGGGCGTCGTGATCGCGGCGGATCATGATCTCGGGAAAGCTCTTGTCGTCGCGCAGCAGCACGTTGAAGCGCGGCTTCAGCGACTTGATCAGGTTGATCTCGAGCAGCAGGGCGTCGGCTTCGGTGCGGGTGGTGACGAACTCCATCGACCGCGTCGCGTCGACCATGTGGGCGATGCGGTTGGTGTGGAAACGGCCCTGGGCGTACTGGATGACCCGCTTCTTCAGGCTCTTGGCCTTGCCGACGTACAGGACCTCGTCGGCCTCGCCGATCATGCGATAGACGCCGGGCGCGTCGGGCAGGCGCGTGACCTCGTCCTTGATCAGGGCGGCGCCGGTCAGGCGAGGGGAGGGGTCTGTGTCGGTGGTGCTGTCGGTCACGAGGCAGATATAGGCGAGTCCGGGGGAGTCAGCGATCCTCGAGGGCGTGGTGGATGCGCAACACGACCACCGCGTCGCCGTGGACTTGATATCGCACGACATATTGGTTGGAATGGAAACTGACGAGCAGTTCGCGGTTGCGGGCCTGCGTCAATCGGGTGCGCAAGGGATACTCGCTTAGTTCGAGAATAGCGTTCGCGAGACTATGGCCCAGTTCGGGAGCGTAGGTCGCACCATGATCCCAAAGCCACAGCTCCAGGCGATCAATATCAGCCCAGGCCTTGTCGGAGACAAGGATACGGAACATCGCTAGCGGGGTTTCCCGAAGTTCCTCAGCCGTGCCTGAACCTGCTCCCACGGAACGCCGCCGGTACGGAGCGTCTCCTGGCAAATTTGATCGAGTTCATCGTAGTAGGCGGCGCTGGCTTCGCGAAGACCCCTAGCCTCCACGGTATCGTCTCGCAGGCGATGAAGCGCATAGTCCTCCACGCTTTGCCCGGCGGCTTCCGCGCGAGCCCGCAGGCTCTCGGCGAGCTCCGGATCGATCTCCAGGGTCAGTGAACTGTCCGCCATGTTCACATGATGTTCCATCCGCTGTTTGTCGTCAATCACGAGGAGCGCTATGACGCGCCCCATGACCACGCGCAGCCTCTTCGCCACCCCGATCTATCAAGCCAGTCTCGCGGCCGAGAAGGGCTTCGAGACCTTCATCGACGAGCTGCACGACGCCTGCGTCGCCATCGCCGAGGAGGACGAGGCCGGGCAGGCCTGGGCCTACAACAAGGGCTATCTGGGCTACACATCCTACGCCTCGCTGAACGACCTGCCGCTGCGCGACAGCCTGTTCGCCGAGTTGAAGAAGAAGCTCGACAAGCACGCGGGCGCCTTCGCCAAGGACCTGTGCTTCGATCTGGGCGCGGGCAAGCTGGTGATGGACAGCTTCTGGATCAACATCCTGGAGCCGGGCGGCCAGCACACCGGCCACATCCACCCGCACAGCGTCATCTCCGGCACGATCTACGTGACCATCCCGCCGGGCGCCTCGGCCCTGAAGTTCGAGGATCCGCGCCTGCCGATGATGATGGCCGCGCCCAACCGCCTGGCCGACGCGCCCGAGGCGCTGCAGCCTTTCGTCTATGTCCAGCCCGCGTCCGGAACGATCCTGATGTGGGAGAGCTGGCTGCGCCACGAGGTCACGCCCAACCAGGCCGACGAGCAGCGGATCAGCGTCAGCTTCAACTACGCCTGGCGGTAGAAGAGGGCGCGCGGCGGCGAGCGCGCGAACCGCCATCTTGCCGAATACCGGACTTGGACACTTTGTCCAGGACACCCGCCAGGATGAAGTCGGTAGAAGCTCCAGTAATTCCCAAAACGACGGCCATCATCCTCGACGCCGTCCTGGAGTACCGCCTTGGCCTGGGCAGACTGGTTTCCTTTCGTCTTCTTCCCTTTCAAGATCATGGTGCTTGGGGTCGGCATGTTCTTCTCCATCAAGTGGCACCACGACCAGGCCAAGAAGGACGAGCGGGAAAAGCGCGAGAGGGTCGCCGCGCGCGACGAGAGCGACCTCACGGACGCCCAGCGCCTAGGCTGACGGCGTTCGAGCCCCGGGCCGCCGCTCTTCCACGGTGGCGCTTGCCGTCAGGGAAATGTTATCGCCCGCGGAGGATCATCTTGATCCACCCACGCGCGGAGACCGCATGACCAAGCCCGGCACATCGTTCCTGGTGAACTTCGCCATGGCGACGGCCCTGCTGTACGTGTTCCGCGCCGTGCTGTGGCCGTTCACCCTGGCGCTGGTGCTGGCGATCCTGATCATGTCGCTGAGCGAGCGGGTCGTTCGCCTGCTGCCCAAGGCCAAGCGCTGGATGGTGTTCGCCATCACCGCCGTGATCGTCGGCGGGATCATCGTCGTCAGCATGGCGGTGGTGATCGAGGGGGCCTCGCGGATCGTCGGTGAGATCCCGGCCATGCTGGCGCGGATCGACCAGTTGCTGGCGCTGATCCCCGCGCCGGGCGGCGGGACCTTCAGCCTTGAGGCCCTGGCCCAGAAGGTCGAGCTGGGACCGTTGGCCGACCGCCTGCTGACCAGCGTTCAGGACGCCTCGGCGGGCCTGGGCCTGACCCTGATCTTCCTGTTCTTCCTGCTGCTGTCCAAGCCGATGATCGAAAAGCGCGTCGACCAGATCGTCGCCTCGCGCGGCGGCCGAGGCTTGGCCACGGTGCTGGAGCGCAGCTTCTCGGGCGTCGAGAGCTACATGTATGTCCAGTCGATCACTGGCCTGATGATCGCCGTGGGGGCCTGGGTGGTCATGATGGCGGTGGGGCTGGACAACGCCCTGTTCTGGGGCCTGGTGATCTTCCTGTTCGCCTATCTGCCGGTGCTGGGCGTGTTGGCCGGCAGCGTGGGGCCGACCTTGTTCGCCCTGCTGCAGTTCCCCAGCCTGACGCCGGCCATCGCGGTGTTCGTCGGCATCCAGATCGTCTCGTCGATCGTCGGCAACTTCGTCCTGCCCAAGATGCAGGCCGACAGCCAGAACATCGACCCGGCCGCCAGCCTGATCGCCGTGGGCATGTGGACGGTGCTGTGGGGCGTGCCGGGCGCGTTCCTGGCCATCCCGCTGACCCTGGCCTTGATGTACGCCCTGGCCCAGTACGAGGACCTGCGCTGGCTGGCCGTGCTGATCTCGCACGACGGCGACCCGCCCCCGATGGAGCCGGCGGAGTAGGGGGCTAGCCCTTCGCCGTCGCCCGCGTCACCCACCGCTGCAGCTTCGGCCGCACGCGCAGGAAGCGGCGGTAGAGGGCGTCCAGCGCCTTCAGCGCCCAGGGCCGG
>CAKZJK010000394.1 GCA_936942565.1 uncultured Caulobacter sp.
TCCCCCGGAGGGGGAAGAAGGATTACCTTCCGCCCCCTCCGGGGGCGGACGACCGCGAAGCGGTCAGGTGGGGGCCCTCTGCGTCCGGTCCGCGAACCACGGCGTAATCCGCCGCAGGGCTTCCTCGACCTCGGCCGTCGACACCGCGAAGCTGAAGCGGATGAAGCGGTGGCCCTCGACGGGGTCGAAGTCGACGCCCGGCGCGGTGCACACGCCGGTGTCGCGCAGCAGCGCCTTGCAGAAGCTCAGCGAGTCGTCCGTCAGATGGCCGATGTCGGCCCAGATGTAGAAGGCGCCGTCGGGCGGGGCGATCTTGCGCAGGCCCAGGGCCGGTAGAGCCTCCAGCATCAGCTCGCGATTGCGGCGGTAGACGGCGATGTGGCCTTCCAGCTCATCGAGGCAGTCCATGGCCGCCAGGCCTGCGTGCTGAGCCAGGGAGGGGGCGGTCAGGAACAGGTTGCCGACATAGGCCCGCGCCCGCTCCAGGTCCTCGCCCGCCGGCGTCAGCAGCCAGCCCAGCCGCCAGCCGGCCATGCTGAAGTACTTGGAGAAGCTGTTGACGATCAGGGCGTCGGGCGCGAACTCCAGCATCGAGGGCGTGCGGCCGGTGTAGCTCAGGCCGTGATAGATCTCGTCGCTGATGATGCGGATGCCGCGTTCGCGGCAGACCTTGGCGATGGCTTCCAGCTCGTCGGGCGCGATGATCGTGCCGGTCGGATTGGCGGGGCTGGCGACGATGACACCGGCCGGGGCGGGATCGAGCTCGGCCAGATGCTTGGCCGTCAGCTGGAAACGGTCCTCCGGTCCGCAGGCGATCTCGACCGGCTCAAGGTGCAGGGCCTTGATGGTGTTGCGATAGGCGACATAGCCGGGCCGGGCGATGGCGATGCGGTCGCCGGGCTGGAACACGCTGGACAGGGCCAACACCAGGGCCGGCGAGGCGCCGCAGGTCAGGACGATCCGTTCTGGCTCGACCGTGACGCCATAGAGGTCTTGGTAGCGCTGGGCGATCCGCTCGCGCAGCAGCGGGCTTTCCCAATAGCCCATGGCCTCGGCGTCGAGGACCGCGTGCGCCTTGGCGATCGCCTCGCGGGGCGCGCCGGTCGACGGCTGGCCGAACTCCATATGGATGATCGACCGGCCCTCCATCTTCAACTGATGGGCCAGGCGGCTGATGGCGATGGCGTGGAAGGGTTCGATCTCGGCGCGCATGGTCGCGGTTTAGCGGGGTTTGACGCGGCGCGCATCCCGCAAGACAAGGGGGCATGCTCGCTCTGCTCCTCGCCGCCGCCATCGTCCAGACGCCCCTGCCGCTGAACATCGGCGGTCGCGTCGCGCCAGCGCCGAGCGGCGCTTACGACTTCGGCTGGCCGGGGGTCTATTTCGAGGGACGCTTCACAGGGCCTTCCGTGGAAGTCGCGGTCGATACGGGCGTCGAGCATCTGGCCGTCAGCATCGACGGCGTGCGTAAGGCCGAGCTGATCAAGTCCGGCGCGACTCGGCTGAAGCTTGATCGCCTCGGTCCCGGCGAGCACGTCGTGCGGCTGGACAAGCTGACCGAAAGCCAGGCCGGTTCGTCGCGGTTCGAAGGGTTCTTCGTGGGGCGCGAGGGTAGGGCGCTGCCGGCGCCCGCGCGGCCGCGCCGCATCGAGTTCATCGGCGACTCCTACACCGTGGCCTACGGCGTGCGCTCGACGACCCGCGACTGCACCGAGCAACAGGTCCACGACCTGACCGACACCAGCCTGTCGTTCGCCCCGACCTTGGCCGCGCGCCTAGACGCCGACTACCGGATCGAGGCGTTCTCCGGACGCGGCGTCGTGCGCAACTACAACGGCCTCGCGCCCGGCGAGCCGCTGCCGGCGTTGTTCCCGCGCCTGATCCCAGGGCAAGCCGAGCCGCGCATCGACGGCCGCGATCCGTGGAAGCCGGAGATCGTCGTCATCGGCCTTGGCACCAACGACTTCTCGACCGCCCTGCACGCCGGCGAGGCCTGGGCCGACGAGGCGGCGCTGCGGAGGGACTACCGGGAAAGCTATGTCGCCTTCGTCGAAGGCCTGAAAGCCAGCCGGCCAGGGGCGCGCTTCTTCCTGCTCCAAGGCGACACCTTCGTCGACGACGTCGCCGAGGTCGCCGGCCGCGTGGGCGCGACGGCGGTGCGGATCACGGGGATGGAGCGCACGGCCTGCCACGGCCACCCGTCGGCGGTGGATCAGAGGATGATGGCGGATCGGCTGGAGGCGGCGATTAAATCCTCCCCCTAGCGGGGAGGATTTCCGTTATCGGCTACCGCCGCTTGCCGCGCCGGACGCCCTTGGGCAATCCCCCACGCGGCTTCACCGCCGCCTGACGCCGAGCCCCAAGCCTTGGCCGCGGCGCCTTCGGATCGGGCGGCAGCGGGTCGCTGAGCATCTCGAACAGCAGGCCGCCGGTCACCGGGGTGGCCTCGACGAGCTTGACCTCGACGCCCAGGCCCAGCGGCCAGCGCTTGCCGGTCCGCTCGCCGACCAGTGCGTGCATCTTGTCGTCGTGGATGAAGAATTCCTGGCCCAGGCTGGAGATGGGCACGAGGCCGTCGGCGCCGGTGTCGGCCAGCTTGATGAACAGGCCAAAGCGGGTGACGCCGGTGATCCGGCCTTCGAAGCTCGCGCCCACCCGATCGGCCAGGAAGGCGGCGATGTAGCGGTCGGTGGCGTCGCGCTCGGCGGCCATGGCCCGGCGCTCGGCGTGGGTGATGACCTCGGCGGTGTCCTTGATCTGGGCGATGTCCTGGTCGGTCAGGCCGTCGGTCCCCAGGCCCAGGGCCCGGATCAGGCCCCGGTGGACGATCAGGTCGGCGTAGCGCCGGATCGGGCTGGTGAAGTGGGCGTACTTGGCCAGGTTCAGGCCGAAGTGGCCGATGTTGTCGGCGCTGTAGTGAGCCTGCATCTGGGTGCGCAGGACGACCTCGTTGATGATCGCCGCGTTCGGGCTCTCGCGGGTCTCTTCCAACAGCTTGTTGAACCGCGAGGTCTGCGGCGCCTCGCCCTTGCTCCAGCGGATCTCCAGCGTCTGCAGGAAGTCGGCGAGGTTCTGCACCTTCTCCAGGCTGGGCGTGTCGTGGACGCGGTAGATCAAGGGCGAGCGCTTGGCCTCCAGGCTCTCGGCGGCGCAGACATTGGCCTGCACCATCATCTCCTCGATCAGCTTGTGGGCTTCCAGGCTGGCGCGCTTGGTGATCGAGGCGATCTCGCCGTCACGGATGATGATCCGGCGCTCGTCGCTCTCGATGGCCAGCGGCGAGCGGGCCTCGCGGCCGATCTTCATCGTGTGGTAGGCTGCCCATAGGGGCCGCAGGATCGGGTCCAGCAGCGGGCCGGTCTTGTCGTCCGGTTGGCCGTCGATCGCCGCCTGGGCCTGCTCGTAGGACAGCTTGGCGGCCGAGCGCATCAGGCCGCGCACGAATTTGTGGCCCTTCTTGCGGCCCGACTTGTCGAACACCATCCGCACGGCCAGCGTGGCGCGGTTCTCGCTTTCGCGGAGAGAGCACAGACCGTTCGACAGGGTCTCGGGCAGCATCGGCTCGACGCGGTCGGGGAAGTAGACGCTGTTGCCCTTCTCGCGGGCGTCGCGGTCCAGGGCCGAGCCGGGGCGGACGTAAGCCGCCACGTCGGCGATGGCGACCCAGACCACCCAGCCGCCCACGTTCGTCGCGTCCGGATCGGGATGGGCGTAGACGGCGTCGTCGTGGTCGCGGGCGTCCACCGGGTCGATGGTCACGAACGGCAGGTCGCGCAGGTCGTCGCGCCCCGACAGTGTCGGCTCGACAGCGGCCTTGGCCTCGGCTTCCGCCGCTTCGGAGAAACCGGTCGGGATGCCGTGGCTGTGGATGGCGATCAGCGAGGCGGCGCGGGGATCGTTCTCGGTCCCCACCACCTCCAGCACCTTGCCGGGCTTGGGGCCGTAGCGGCCGCCATGCGTGCCGACCTGGGCGACGACGAGGTCGCCGTCCTTGAATTCGTGGGCGACGCTGGGGTCGAGAACGAGGCTTTCCTTGGACTTGCGATCGACCGGCTCGACGCGGACCTCGCGGCGGTGCTTGCGGATGACGCCCAGGATCTTGTGGGCGCTCTGGCCCAGCTTCTTGATCAGCTTGGCCTCGAACTCGCCGGTTTCCAGGCGCTCGAAGCGGACCAGCAGGCGGTCGCCCAGGGCGGGCGCGCCAGCGGCGGCCTCGCCCTTGCCCGGCGCGAGGCGGACATTGGGCACGTCGTCGTCCGACTTGGTCAGCTTCACATAGAGCTCGCCGTCGCCGTCGCGCTCGACCACGTCGGCCACGCCCACGGGGGGCAGGGAGCCTGCTTCGGCGAAGCCCTTGCGGCCGCGCTTGGCCAGGGCGCCTTGCGCTTCCAACTCGCGGATCATCTCGCGCAGGGCCCGGCGGTCGGCGCCCTTGAGCCCGAAGTGCCGCGCGATGTCGGCCTTGCCGGTCTCGCCAGCGTCACGCAGGAACGCCAGCAGCGTCTCGCGGTCCGGCAGGCCGGCGGCGGGCTTGGGCTTGAAGGTTTTGGCCTTGGAAGGCTTAGGGGGGCGAAGTTTGGCCATGCCCTGCCTTAACGCGTTCGGCGGCCCGAGGAAACGAAGGATGGGGTAAACGCGAGGCGGGAGCGCTGGCCCCCTAGTACAGATCCTCGATCGACTTCGGCGGCGCCGGCTCGGCCGGCTTCGAGGCGGTGTCGGGCGCCGGTGTCGTCGCGGCGGGCGGCGCCTCGATCACCGGCGCGGGGGCTTCCTGCTCCGGCGTCTCGACCTCGACGGCCTTGGGCTTGGGGGCCTCGACGGGCGGCGGCTCGTAGGCGAGAGCGGGCGCGGCGTCCTTGACCGGAACGCCCGAAACCTCGGCCAGAGGCTGAGTCGAGGTGGTCGCGCCGCCGCGATCGATCTTCATCGCGTTGGTCAGGCCGAAGGCGAAGCCGCCGACGCAGCACAAGACCAGCGCCGTCAGCACGACGTTCAGCGGCAGGGGACGTTCCAGCGTCGTCATCCGCGCAATCTACTCTCGTCCAACCCGGCTGAACAGGCTCAGGCCTCGTCGTCCCACGGCGCGGCGCCGTCGTCCGCGGCGGCGGCCGCCTTGGCCTTCGGCGCGGCCTTCTTGGCGGCCGGCTTCTTCGCCGCCGTCTTCTTGGCCGGCTTGTCGCCTTCCGCTTTGGCCGCGGTCTTCTTGGGTGCGGCCGCCTTCTTCGCCGGCTTCTTGCCGCCGCCCTTGGCCGCGCGTTCGGCGATCAGCGCCAGCGCCTCCTCGAGCGTGATCGCCGCCGGGTCCTTGCCCTTGGGCACGTTGGCGTTGGTGTCGCCGTGCTTGATGTACGGGCCAAAGCGGCCCGACAGCACGCGGATCGGCTTGCCGTCCTCGGGGTGATTGCCAAGCTCGGCCAGAGCCGCGGCGGTGCCGCGCTGCGGACGTCCGCCGCCGGCGCGCTTGTCGGCCAGGATGGCGACGGCGCGATTGAGGCCGACATCGAACACCTCGTCGGCGTTCTCAAGGTTGGCGTAGGTGCCATCATGCAGCACGAAGGGTCCGAAGCGCCCCAGGCCCGCGGTGATGACCTTGCCGTCGTCCGGGTGCTTGCCCACCTCGCGCGGCAGCGAGAGCAGGCGCAGGGCCTTCTCCAGGTCCATGGCCGAGGCGATCCAGCCCTTGGGCAGGGACGAGCGCTTGGGCTTGTCGCCCTCGGCCGCCAGCTCCTCGACATAGGGGCCAAAGCGGCCGTTCTTCAGCCAGACGGTCCGGCCGGTCGCCGGATTGACGCCCAGCTCCTTGTCGGCGCTCTCGGCCTCGCCGTCGCCTTCGGAGACGCCCAGCTGACGGGTGTAGCGGCACTCCGGATAGTTCGAGCAGCCGATGAAGGCGCCGAACTTGCCGGTCTTCAGGGACAGCTGCCCCGTGCCGCAGGTCGGGCACAGGCGGGGGTTCGAGCCATCGCCCTTGTCGGGGAAGATGTGCGGGCCCAGCGCCTCGTTCAGGGCGTCCAGGACGTTGGTCGTGCGCAACTCGGCGATCTCGCCGACGGCGGCGTGGAAGTCCTTCCAGAAGTCGCGCAGGAACTGCTTCCAGTCCAGCTTGCCGTCCGAAACGAGATCGAGCTGCTCTTCCAGGGCGGCTGTGAAGTCGTACTCGACGTAGCGCTTGAAGAACTGCTCCAGGAACGCTGTAACCAAGCGGCCCTTGTCCTCGGGGATGAAGCGTTGCTTCTCCATGCGGACATATTCGCGGTCGCGCAGCACGCCCAGCACCGAGGCGTAGGTCGACGGACGGCCGATGCCCAGCTCTTCCATCTTCTTAACGAGGCTGGCTTCCGAGTAGCGCGGGGGCGGCTCGGTGAAGTGCTGGTCGGCGCGGGCCTCGCGCACCTGGGCGGCCGAACCCTCGACGATGGCGGGCAGGCGGGCGCTGTCCTCGTCGCCCTCGTCGTCGCGGCCTTCTTCATAGACCGCGAGATAGCCCGGGAACTGCACGACCTGGCCGGTGGCGCGCAGGCCGGTCTTGCCGTCGGCGCTCTCCAGGTCGACCGTGGTGCGCTCGATGCGGGCGCTTTCCATCTGCGACGCGATCGTACGCTTCCAGATCAGCTCGTAGAGGCGGCCCAGCTCCGGCTCCAGGCGCAGCGAGCCGGGATTACGGTTCAGGCTGGTGGGGCGGATGGCCTCGTGGGCTTCCTGGGCGTTCTTGGCCTTGGACTTGTAGAGGCGCGGCGCGTCCGGGACGTACTCCGCGCCATAGACCTTGCCGATCACTTCGCGAGCCTCGGTGATCGCTTCGGGCGCCATCGAGACGCCGTCGGTCCGCATGTAGGTGATCAGGCCGACGGTCTCGCCGCCGATGTCGACGCCTTCATACAGCTTCTGCGCCGCCTGCATGGTGCGCTGAGCCGAGAAGCCGAGCTTGCGGGCGGCTTCTTGTTGCAGGGTCGAGGTCGTGAAGGGCGGGGCGGGCGAGCGCTTGCCAGGCTTCTTCTCGACGGCTTCGACCTTGAAGGTGGCGGCTTGCACGGCGGCCTTGGCCGCCAGGGCCGAGGTCTCGTTGCCGAGGTCGAACTTGGTGAGCTTCTTGCCCTCGTGCTTGACCAGGCGCGCCAGGAACGGGTCCGAGCCGGCCGAGACGTCGGCCTCGACGGTCCAGTATTCCTGGGTTCTGAAGCGCTCGATCTCCAGCTCGCGGTCGACGACTAGGCGCAGGGCGACCGACTGCACGCGGCCGGCCGAGCGGCTGCCGGGCAGCTTGCGCCACAGCACCGGCGAAAGGGTGAAGCCAACCAGGTAGTCCAGGGCGCGGCGGGCCAGGTAGGCCTCGACCAGCTCCATGTCGAGGTCGCGCGGGGCCTTCATCGCCTCGGTCACGGCGCTCTTGGTGATGGCGTTGAAGGTGACGCGCTGGACCGACTTGTCCTTCAGCGCCTTCTTCTTGTTCAGGACTTCCAGCACGTGCCAGCTGATCGCCTCGCCTTCGCGATCCGGGTCGGTGGCCAGAATCAGGCGGTCGGCCTTCTTCAGGGCGTCGACGATGTCGGAGACCCGCTTG
>CAKZJK010000395.1 GCA_936942565.1 uncultured Caulobacter sp.
ACGGTCGCGAAACGGTAGCTAGGCCCCATGATCGACGCTTTCGTCCTGGCCCGCCCCTATTACCGCCCGCTGCCATAGCGGGAGGCCGACCAGACACGTCGCTTAGCCCCCGCCTCGCCGGGGTCGCTTTCTTGCTAGTCGATCATGCGCTCCGGCATCCTCCCCGGAGTCTGAAATGAAAGCCTCACAATCCAATCCCGCCGTGCTAGACGGCCCGCCAAGTCAAATAGAGAGTCGATCCATGTCCGCCGCGTCGCCCTTCAAGTCAGAGTTCCTGCGAACCCTGGAGGCGCGCGGCTATATCCACCAGATCACCCATCCGGAGGAGCTGGATGCGGCGGCGGCTGGCGGGATCGTCACCGCCTATATCGGTTTCGACGCCACCGCGCCGTCCCTGCACGTGGGCAGCCTTATCCAGATCATGCTGCTGCGCCGCCTGCAGCAGGCCGGCCACAAGCCGATCGTCCTGATGGGCGGCGGCACGACCAAGGTCGGCGATCCGACCGGCAAGGACGAGAGCCGGAAGCTGCTGTCGGACGCCGACATCCAGGCCAACATCGCCGGCATCAAGCAGGTCTTCGCCAAGTTCCTGACCTTCGGCGACGGGCCGACCGACGCGATCATGGTCGACAACGACGTCTGGCTGTCGAAGTTCGGCTACGTTCAGTTCCTGCGCGAGTACGGCGTGCACTTCACCGTCAACCGGATGCTCGCCTTCGACTCGGTCAAGCTGCGCCTGGAGCGCGAGCAGCCGATGACGTTCCTCGAGTTCAACTACATGCTGATGCAGGCGGTGGACTTCCTGGAGCTGAACCGCGCCCACGGCTGCGTGCTGCAGATGGGCGGCTCGGACCAGTGGGGCAATATCCTGAACGGCGTCGAGCTGACCCGCCGCGTAGACCAGAAGAGCGCCTTTGGCCTGACGACGCCGCTTTTGGCCACCGCCTCGGGCGCCAAGATGGGCAAGACGGCCGCCGGCGCCGTGTGGCTGAACGCCGAACAGCTCAGCCCCTACGACTACTGGCAGTTCTGGCGCAACACCGAGGACGCCGACGTCGGCCGCTTCCTGAAGCTGTTCACCGACCTGCCGTTGGACAAGATCGCCGAGCTGGAAGCCCTGGAAGGCGCCCAGATCAACGAAGCCAAGAAGGTGCTGGCCGACGAGGCCACGCGCATGGCCCACGGCGAGGAAGAAGCCCGCAAGGCGCGCGACGCCGCCGAGAAGGCCTTCGAACAGGGCGCGCTGTCCGCCGACCTGCCGACCTTCGAGGTTCCGGCGGCGGACCTGCAAGCGGGCGTCGTGCTGGCGGCCCTGTTCGCCGACGCGGGCCTGGCCGGTTCGCGCGGCGAGGCCCGTCGCCTGGCCCAGGGCGGCGGCCTGAAGGTCAACGACAAGGCCGAGGCGGACGCTAATCGCGTGATCACCTCGGCCGATCTCGTCGAGGGCGTGGTCAAGCTCGCCGCCGGCAAGAAGAAGATCGTGTTGGTGAAGCCCGTTTAGTTATCGTATGCCCGGACGGACTCACCAGCCCGTCCGGGCCCCTCACCTGTTTCGAGTGATCGAGGAAGAGACCGATGCTGCAACCCGGCGACAAGGCCCCTGATTTCGACCTCCCGACCGACACCGGCCGCGTCAGCCTGTCGGCCCTGAAGGGCAAGAACATCGTCCTCTATTTCTATCCGAAGGACGACACGGCCGGCTGCACCTCCGAGGCGCTGCAGTTCTCGTCGGAAGTCGAGGAGTTCCAGAAGCTGGGCGCGGTGATCATCGGCGTGTCCAAGGACAGCGTCGCCTCGCACGCCAAGTTCCGCGCCAAGCACGACCTGACCATCGAACTGGCCGCCGACCCGATGGGCGACGTGGTCGAGGCCTATGGCGCCTGGGTCGAGAAGAGCATGTACGGTCGCAAGTACATGGGCATCGATCGCTCCACCTTCTTGATCGACCGCGAAGGCGTCGTCCGCGAGGTCTGGCGCAAGGTGAAGGTGCCCGGCCACATCAAGGCGGTCATGAACGCCGCCAAGGCCATTAAGTAAGCTCCCTCCCCTGAACAACGCTTGCGCGTCGCGGGTGTTGTATCCGCGCCTCAACCTGTGGCGTTTCCACGACTTACGCGGTTAACGCGTGGTCGCGCTGGTCAGAAACCGTTAAGGATCGAGGCGCAAAATGTCTTTTCAAGACTCGCGTCCTTTCAGGGCGCGAAGAGTCTTGCACGTTAGCGTTTTATCGTTCCATATCCCCCCGGACCTGAAACGGGGGGTTTCCTGGGACGATGGCGATCAAGCGCTTCAAGCGACTGCGGCAATCTCTCCAATCCCTTTTCCCTGAACGGCATGTCTACGTCCGCTCTGGCGGCGAGATGCGCGGCTATGTTCTGTCCACCAACAAACAACTGATCGGCGCGGGCTGCGTCGCGGTCGGCGCGCTCTGGATGGGCGTCTGCACGGCGGCCATGCTGATCAACGCGCTTTCCGTCAGCTCGACGGATCAGCAGATGATCAAGCAGAGGGCTTATTTCGAGCGCCTCAACGCCGATCGTCAGGCGCGCCTGAACAGCGCCGTGGCGCAGCTGTCGGCCACCAACGGTTCACTCGACGAGCTGGCGACCTCGGTCGAAAAGCGTCACGCCGCCCTTGCCTTGCTGGTCTCGGACTTCCGGGGCGTGCCGGGCGCCGCCGACGCCCTGAAGGTCGCCAAGCCGCGCCTCCTAGCCGCCAGCCCGGTCGAGCGCATCCAGGCGACCCGCATGGACCAGGAGCGCTTGATCGACGCCGCCGAAGGCTTCGCCAAGAGCCGCGCCGAGCGCCTGCGCCTGGCCATGCGCATGGCGGGTCTCGACGCCAGCGGCTTTACCGGGCGCGGCGTTTCGCTGGGCGGCCCGCTGATCGAAGCCAAGGATCCCCGCGCTCTCGCCGCCGTCCTCGACGTCGACGAGGAGTTCGCCGGCCGCATCCAGCACGCCGCCAACGACATGTCGGACATGCGCAGCCTGGGCGCGGCGGTGAAGAAGCTGCCGTTCTACAAGCCGACGGACAATCCGGCGCTGTCGTCCAGCTATGGCGTCCGCTTCGATCCGTTCACGCACCGCCCGGCCTTCCACTCGGGCCTCGACTTCCCCGGCGCCATGCGCACGCCGATCATGGCGACCGCCCCGGGCGTCGTGTCGTTCACCGGCGTTCGGGCCGGCTACGGCAACACGGTCGAGATCGACCATGGCGGCGGTTTCAAGACCCGCTACGCGCACCTGTCCTCGATCGGCGTCCGCGTCGGCCAGCGGGTCGCGATCGGCTCGCGCGTCGGCGCGATGGGTTCGACCGGTCGCTCGACCGGCCCGCACCTGCATTACGAAGTCTGGGTCAATGGCAAGGCCCAGAACCCCAACCGCTTCTTGAGGGCTGGTGAGTATGTTCAGCAAACAAGCTAAGTCGGGCCCCAAGGCCGCCGGCCGCGCCGAGGCGCAGGCGAGCCTGCCGTCCAACAACCCCGCCGACCCCACGCGTCGCGCGACGCCGAAAGTCGCCTCGCTGCTTTCCGCCGACCTCACCATCGAGGGCTCCATCGAGGGCGAAGGCGAACTGCAGCTGGATGGCATCCTGCGCGGGGACGTCCGCGTGGCGCGCCTCAGCGTCGGCGAGACCGGCCACGTCGAGGGCTCGGTCCAGGCCGATCTCGTCGAGGTGCGCGGCCGCATCGTCGGCACGATCACCGCCAAGCAGGTCCGCCTCTACGGCACCGCCTATGTCGACGGCGACATCACCCACGAACAGTTGTCGATGGAGTCGGGCGCCTACTTCCAGGGCCGCAGCCTGAAGTTCCAGCGCCCCCCCGCGCCGATCCAGCCGACGCCGGAGCCGGAAGTCCTGGCCCTGGCGGCCGCCGAAACGGTCGGCTGACCGGTCGGCTACCGGCTACTCAGCACGAAGGTGTTGCCGTCGGGGTCCTTGAACTTGGCGAAGGTCCCCCAAGGTTGCTTTTAGGGCGGACCTTCGAACTCAACACCCCTTTCGGAGAGCTTGCGGTAGGCGTGCTCGACGTCGTCGCACGCCAGCGATCCGTTGAAGAAAGTCCCGATCCGATTCTCGTGCCCCTCGGGCGTGAACAGCACGAGGCCCGTGTCCGCGCCGGGGATCGACAGCTCGATCCAGCGCTGAGCGCCCATCGGCTGGTCGGTCGCCACGCGAAGGCCGACCTTCTCCGTCCAGAACGCCAAGGCTCGATCCTGGTCGCTGACCGGGATGCCGACGAACTTCACCTTGCTGATCACGCTCACGCCCCGCCCTCTCCTTGGCTATCGACAGGACGGGCGTAGCGCGGCGACCTTGCGCCGGTGAAGACGTGCAACTACTGCTATGGCAATGGATACCCACGGCTACACGCTGGACCGGTACGTGCTGGACACGCTGATGGCCGACCTGGTCGGTCATGACCGCCAGCCGTCGGCCTTCCTGGTCTATCTGGCCATAATCGCGGCCCACGCCGACGGCCGCGCCAGCTTCAGCCACGCGGAACTGGCCGAGCGCACCGGCCAGTCGCGCCGCACGGCGCAGAACGCCGTCGAAACCTTGCGGAGACGTGGGCTGATCTCGATTAGCCGCCAGGCGCCGACCGAGCCGGCGACCTATGTCCCGCTGACGCCTTGGCGACGTCAGCGGGAGCCATAGAGCCTTACGCCTCGGCCGCGTCGCGCGTGGCGCCCACGCGCTGGGCCAGGGCCGCGCCCATGAACGCGTCGAGGTCGCCATCCAGCACCCCTTGGGTGTCGGAGGTCTCGACGTTGGTCCGCAGGTCCTTGACCATCTGGTAGGGCTGCAGGACGTAGCTGCGGATCTGGTGACCCCAGCCGATGTCGGTCTTCTGGTCTTCCAGCGCCTGCTGAGCGGCTTCGCGCTTTTGCAGTTCGGCCTCGTAGAGGCGCGCGCGCAGCATCTTCCAGGCCTCTTCGCGGTTCTGGTGCTGCGAGCGGCCGGCCTGGCAGGCCACGGCGATGCCGGTCGGGATGTGCGTCAGACGCACGGCCGAGTCGGTCTTGTTGATGTGCTGCCCGCCGGCCCCGGAGGCCCGATAGGTGTCGGTGCGCACATCGGCCGGGTTGATCTCGATCTCGATGGTGTCGTCGACCACCGGATAGACCCAGGCCGAGGCGAACGAGGTGTGGCGGCGGGCGCTGCTGTCATAGGGGCTGATGCGCACCAGGCGGTGCACGCCGGCCTCGGTCTTCAGCCAGCCATAGGCGTTGGGCCCCTTGACCAGCAGCGTGGCCGACTTGATGCCGGCCTGGTCGCCATCGGTCTCTTCGATCAGCTCGGTCTGCATGCCGTGGGCGTTGGCCCAGCGGGTGTACATGCGCAGCAGGATACCGGCCCAGTCGCAGGACTCGGTGCCGCCGGCCCCGGAGTTGATTTCGATATAGGCGTCGTTGCCGTCGGCCTCGCCAGATAGCAGAGCCTCCAGCTCGGCGCGACCGGCGCGGTCCTTCAGCGTCTTGAGCTGGGCGCGGGCGTCGTTCAGCGACTCCTCGTCGCCTTCCATGTCCGCCAGTTCGGCGTACTCGACGGCGTCCTTGAGGTCTCGCTCGATCGACTGCACGGCCTCGACCTTGGCGGCCAGGGCGGCGCGCTCGCGCGAGACGGCTTGCGCCTCGGACGGACGGTCCCACAGGGTCGGGTCCTCGACCCGGGCGTTCAGCTCATCGAGCTTGCGGAGAGCGACGTCCCAGTCAAAGACGCCTCCTGAGCAGTCCCACGGACTGCTCGATGTCGGCCGCGGCGGCCTCGACATCCGGTCGCATCACGTAACTCCGTGACAGTGTTGAAGGGCGCGGGAGATAACCCGCGTCGCCCCCTCGCGCAATGACATCAATAGAGGCCGCTCAGCGGATCGACCTTTTGCGGCGGCTTGCCCGGCTGGGCCTGAGGCTGCGGAACCGGCAGCAAGCCCGGCGTCAGCTCGTTGTAGGGGATCGGCCCCGTCGGCGCGACCTCGACCTTGGGCTCGGTGCCCGGCCGGAAAGCCTCGCGCACGCCGCGCACCAGCGCGAACTTCGCGGTCTTCGGCGGCTTGAAGTCGACGACCGGCTGGCCCTCGAGAGCGACCTTCATGAAGTCCATGAACACAGGCACGGGACCGGCCGCGCCCGTTTCGCCCTCGCCCAGCGAGCGGTTGTCGTCGAATCCGAAGAAGACCCCGACGATCAGGTTGGGCGAGTAGCCGACGAACCAGGCGCTGCGGTACTCGTTGGTGGTGCCGGTCTTGCCGGCCAGCGGACGGCCCAACGAGCTGACGGCGGCGGCGGTGCCGCGCTGAACGACACCCTGCAGCATCGAGGTGATCTGGTAGGCCGTGACCGGATCCATGATCTGGTCGCCCGGCGCGGCGAAGCGCGGGCTCTCGTCACCGTTGAAGCCGGCGTTGCAGCGCTCGCAATCGCGCTTGTCGGCGCGGAAGATGACCTTGCCTTCGCGGTCCTGCACCAGCTCGATCAGGTGCGGCTCGACCCGGCGGCCGCCATTGACGAACGGGGCGTAGGCGGCGGTCAGCTTGAAGGGCGTTGTCTCGCCCGCCCCCAGGGCCATGGCCAGCACCGGGTCCATGTTCTTCACGACCCCGGCCCGCTTGGCGAAGTCGACGATCTTCCGCATGCCGACGCCCTGGGCCAGGCGAACGGTCATGGCGTTGATCGACTGCTCCAGACCCTTGCGCAGGGGCTGAGCGCCGTAGAACTCCTTGTGGTAGTTCTCCGGGCTCCAGTCCTGGCCATTCGCGCCCTTCAGCGTGATGGCGCTGTCGACGATCACGCTGGCCGGCGTGTAGCCGTTCTCCAGGGCCGTGGCGTAGACGAACGGCTTGAAGGACGAGCCGGGCTGGCGCTGGGCCTGGGTGGCGCGGTTGAAGTTCGACAGCGAATAGCTGTAGCCGCCGACCAGGGCCACGACTCGGCCCGTATAGGGCTCCATCGCCACCAGGGCGCCGTTGACCGCCGGAACTTGGCGCAGGCGATAGCCGCCGCCAGCCGCCTTCTCGACGAAGACGAGGTCGCCGGCCTTCAGACCCTTGCCGGCCTTTGCCCAAGCCATGTCCTCGCCAACGATCTGCCCCTCGCCCTCGCCCTTGACCAGGCGCACCTGGCCGCCGTTCGACGTGACGAGAGCCGGACGCCAGGCGCCGCGTTCGAACGGCGCGCGCTTGGCCAGCGCGGACTTTTCCCAGTTGAGATCCGTGGACTCCACGTGGCCCCACGCGCCGCGCCAGCCATGGCGACGGTCATAGCGCTCCAGGCCGTCCATCAAGGACATGCGCGCGGCCGTCTGCAGGCGCGGGTCCAGCGTCGTGCGCATGTAATAGCCGCCCTCGTTCAATCGAGGGCCGAGCGTCGCCATGCCGCGCTGACGGACCTCCTCGACGAAGTAGTCGGCGTCGCGATAGGCCGCCCGCTTGGGCGCGGCCTGAACGACCAGATCCTCGGCCATGGCCGCCTGAGCCTGGGCCTTGGTGATCCAGCCCTGCTCGGCCATCTGGCCCAGCACCCAGTCGCGGCGGCCCATCGCCTTGGCCTTGTTGCGGATCGGGTGGTAGTTGTCCGGCCCCTTGGGCAGCGAGGCGAGATACGCGCACTGGGCCAGGGTCAGGTCCGGCAGCGACTTGCCGAAATAGTTGTAGGCGGCCGCGCCGACGCCGAACGAGCGATAGCCCAGCCAGATCTCGTTGAGATAGAGCTCGAGGATCTGCTGTTTGGTCAGCGACTGCTCCAGGCGACTGGCCAGGATCGCTTCCTTGAACTTGCGGCCGACCGTGGCGTCGCTGGTCAGAAGGACGTTCTTGGCCACCTGCTGGGTGATCGTCGAGCCGCCTTCCAGCCGCTTGCCGCGGATGGCGTTGCCGACGTTCTTGATCATGGCGCGCGACAGGCCGCCGACATCGACGCCGCCGTGGGTGAAGAAGTTGCGGTCCTCGGCCGCGAGGAACGCCTGGGCCAGTTGCGGCGGGATCTGGTCATAGGGAATGAAGATCCGGCGTTCCTTGGAGTACTCGCCGATCAGGGTTCCGTCCCAGGCGTAGACGCGCGTGGCCGTCGGCGGACGATAGTCCTGCAACTCGCCGGCGTCGGGCATGTCGTGGAAAAGCCAGGCGGCGTAGATCGCGATCGCGAAGCCCGCGACGGCGATGAGCGACAGCACCGCCACGCCCGCGATGGCCATCCATCGTTCGCTGGGTTTCAGATCCACGCGACCTCCGTCGAGGCGGACGCCCTCGCCCGCCGCACACCTAGACTTAGATCGTCCGGCGCACGGCGCGAACGATCGCTCCAGTGATTAGAGCGCGGCGCGCGAAAGGGGAAGCGGACCTTTCGGTCAGGACTTGCGGACGTCCGCCGAGAAATAGGCCTCGATGGAGTCGCCGACCGCGTCGACCAGGCGGGCGCGGCTGGCCTTGTTGGTCAGGAACGCCTCGTCCTCGGGATTGGTGATGAAGCCCATCTCCAGCAGGACGGCCGGCACGTCCGGCGCCAGCAGCACGAAGAAGCCGGCGTCGCGGTGGCTACGGCGCAGCAGCGTCGTTTCCTCGCCGACATTGGCCAGCAGCAACTGAGCGAAGGCGGCGGAGCGATTCTTGGTCGCGCGCTGCGACAGGTCGAGCAGGATCTGGCTGACCGCGCGATCGCGACCCGGCAGGTTGGCCTTCATCAGCCAGTCGTTCTTGTCCAGCACCAGACCGACGCGCTCGGCGCCCTTCTCGGACACGGTGTAGACGGAGGCGCCACGCGTGGCGGTGTCGGGTCCCGAGTCGGCGTGCAACGAGATGAAGAGGTCGGCGTCGGCGCGGCGGGCGATCTGGACGCGACCTTCCAACGGCACGAAGGTGTCGGTCTCGCGGGTCAGGACGACCTGATAGCGGCCGGTCTTCTCCAAGCGCGTCTTCAGGGCCCTGGCCGCGGCCAGGGTAACGTCCTTCTCGAAGGTGTTGGCGCCCAGGGCGCCGGAATCCTTGCCGCCGTGACCGGCGTCGATGACGATGACCTTCTTCAGGCGCAGCGGCGCGGCCTTGATCGGCGCGCTGGCCAGGGTCAGGCGCGGCGCGGCCTGAAGCCCCCCTTGCGGCGCGTTGAGTACGGCGCCGTCCACGGCCTTGAGGTCGATGACGTAGCGATAGGCGGTCGCCCCGTCGCCCGGCGGCAGCAGGAAGCGGCGGCGAACCTCGACCTTGCCGGCGAGTTCAAGACGCAGACGGGCGCCGCCGGCGGCCTCGTCGATCAGCCAATGCTTGACGAGTCCCTGGCCGGAGCCCTGCAGGTCGCCGGAAATGGTGACGTTCGGCAGCGCCAGAACCAGGCGCTGGTCGCTCACGCCGTCGGAAATCAGCTTGCCGGCGGCCGCGCGGTCCAGGTCGATGACCACGCGAGTCTCGGTCCGGTCACCGCCGAAGCGGACCTTCTGCACGCCCGAGGGCGCGGCGGGGCCTTGGGCGGTCGCGACGGCGACGCCGGCGGTGGTCATGCCACCGACGATCAGAGCCGCCCGAAACCAGCCCATGCGAGCCAGACTGATGAGAACCTTACGCATACCCGTCCGCGCTAGCCGGATTTGGTGAACCGTTCGTCAATATCGGCGCGAGGGGGTAGCCAAAGGGTTAAGTCCCCCTCGGCGTGGAAAGCTTTTCTTTTCCGCGCCAATGTGGCTACAGTCCTGCCGCGTGCGAAGTTCCGTGATCGTCACGACTGCGTGCGGGCCGCCCTTGGTTGCGAAAGAGGTCCTGAACCCCTTCCGACGCCGAGGCGGCAGACTAGATAGTTCGAGATCCGGCTGACCGAGCGAGCAAGACGCCTACCGAGACGCCGTATCACGGGGCCCGCGTCGGGCTCAAACGCCCTCCTGGCGACGACGCGCCATCCGATCCGCGCCATCCGGCGCGGGACACGAAACATCCAATCCGCGCCTCGCGCGGTAAGGAACAAGACAAAACCCAAATGGGCTGCGCCGCACCCGACCGCCTTTGGCACCTGACCCTTCGCTCCCGCTTCGGCGGGACGACGACGGTCGGCGACGCGCGCGCCCTTCAATCATATCGGCGCCCGGGCCTAGAGCCCGCCGCGCGCCGTGGAGACTTCCTTAATGTCGAAGAAGATGCTGATCGACGCAGCACACGCCGAAGAGACGCGTGTGGTCGTCGTGGACGGAACGCGGGTTGAAGAGTTCGATTTCGAGAGCCAGACCCGCAAACAACTTCGTGGAAATATCTACCTCGCCAAGGTGACCCGCGTCGAACCCAGCCTTCAGGCCGCGTTCGTCGAGTATGGTGGTAACCGCCACGGTTTCCTGGCGTTCAACGAAATCCACCCCGACTACTATCAGATCCCGGTCGCCGACCGCGAAGCGCTGATGCGCGACGATTCCGGCGATGACGAGGACGACACCCCGATCTCGCGTCGCGCCACGGGCGGCG
>CAKZJK010000396.1 GCA_936942565.1 uncultured Caulobacter sp.
CCCGCGGCGTCCCCGGCGGGAAGGCCAGCAGCCCCAGCTTCACGCCGGCCCCGTTGACGAGATAGACCAGTTCCTGCAGCGCCAGCGCGCATAGCCACGGCGCCAGCAGCAGCCTCAGCAGCAAGGCGCGCGGCGGCAGATCCAGCCACGCGCGGCGAAGGGCCAGCGCGCGCAGCGCCTCGCTGGCCGTGCGCCGCGCGCCCTGGCAGCGCGCCATGAACGCGGCCTTGGTCTCGGGCGGCAGGCGGATTTCGAGGGTCTCGGTCTTCTTGGGCGGCCTGCCGACGGGCATGAGGCGTCTCCGACGTTTCGGACCACCATCTTCGAACCGCTTTGCGCAAAAGAAAAGCCCGGCCAAAAGACCGGGCTGAAAGTTCATAGGGAGGAAACGCCCAGGAAGGGCAGAGGCGCTCGGCGCCTCACGGGTTGTTGTTAGCGCTAACACCGGTGCGATTGCAAGCGATTCTTATGCGGCGAGGCGTCGCGGCGGGCAGAAAATTTTTCCGCGGGTTTACGGCCGGCGGAAGAGGTCATACCAGTGGTACCGCTACCGCCAGAGGCGGAGTGGGAGAGAAACGCCGATGATGTTGCGTACGCGTCGTTCGCTGGCCGCCCTGGCCTTGTCCTTCGCCATGGCCTTGCCGGTCGAGGCCCTGTCGGCGGAAGTCCAGACCCGATGGGTCGGCGCCTGGGCCAGCGCCCAGCTGGCGCCCGACGCCAAGAACAGCCTCGCGCCGGAAGACTATTCCAACGCCACCCTGCGCCAAGTCGTTCGGCTCAGCCTGGGCGGCGACAAGCTCCGCGTTCGCCTCTCCAACGCCTTCGGAACGCGTCCCCTGACGATCAAGACGGCGCATGTCGCGGTCTCGGCGGCGCTGGATAGCGCCCGGATCAAGCCCGAGACCGATCGCGCCCTCACCTTCTCGGGCCGCGCGGAAGTGACCATCCCCGCCGGCGCCGACTACTGGTCCGATCCCGTCGCCCTGAAGGTCGCGCCTCTGACCAGCCTGGCCATCAGCCTGCGCTATGTTGAAGCGCCCGACGTGCAGACCGGCCACCCCGGCTCGCGGGCCACCTCCTACGTGTTGGCCGGCGACCACATGGCCGCCGCCGACCTGCCCGGCGCCAAGACCGCCGACCGCTGGTTCCAGATCGCGGGCGTTGAAGTGATCCCGGCCGCCAAGAAGGCCGGCGCGATCGTCGCGTTCGGCGACAGCATCACCGACGGCTACGGCGTCCAGCCCAACACCAACCTGCGCTGGACCGACGCCCTGATCGAGCGGCTGAAGGGCAAGAACTTCGCGGTCCTGAACCTGGGCATCGGCGGCAATCGCGTGCTGCTGGACGGCCTGGGCCCCAACGCCCTGGCGCGGTTCGAGCGCGATGTACTCGGCCAGCCTGGCGTCACTCATCTGGTCCTGCTGGAGGGGGTCAATGATCTGGGCACGCTGACCCGCGACGCCCCCGCGACGCCCGAGGCCCACAAGGCCGTCGTCGAACAGGTGATCGCCGCCTACCGCCAGATGATCGATCGCGCCCGCGCGCGGGGCATCAAGGTGATCGGCGCGACCATCCTGCCCTATGGCGGCTCGGCCTACTATCACCCCGGCCCCGAAAGCGAGGCCGATCGCCAGGCGATCAACGCCTTCATCCGGGCGCCGGGAAACTTCGACGGCGTCATCGACTGGGACAAGGCCCTGCGCGATCCGGCCAAGCCCACGCACCTGCTGGCCGCCTATGACAATGACGGCCTGCATCCCAACATGGCGGGATACAAGGCGATGGCTGAAGCCATTCCGCTCAGCCTGTTCGGGAACTGATCATGCGTATCGTGCTCGCGGTCGCCTTCGCTCTCGCCGCCACCACCGCCCACGCCGCGCCGAAGCCGGTGATCGCCTTCACCTGGGACGACCTGCCAGCTCACAGCGCCATGCCGCCTGGCGTGACGCGGGTCCAGATCGCCGCCGATCTGCTGAAGGCATCGGCCGACGCCAAGGCGCCCGCGTTCGGCTTCATCAACGGCGTCCAGACCGAGCGCGAGCCCGCCTCCACGCCCGTGCTGAAGATGTGGCGCGACGCCGGCCAGCCGCTGGGCAACCACACCTGGTCGCATCCGAACCTCGCCGCCCTGACGCCGGACCAGTTCACGGCCGAGATCGCCCAGAACGAGCCGATGCTGAAGGAGCTGATGGGCGACAAGGACTGGCGCTGGCTGCGCTATCCGTTCCTGTCGGAGGGCGACACGCCCGAGAAGCGCCTCGCGGTGCGCCAATGGCTGGCCGCCAACCACTACAAGATCGCCAGCGTCACCATGAGCTTCGACGATTGGGCCTTCAACGAGCCCTACGCGCGCTGCATGGCCAAGGGCGATACGGCCGCCGTCGCCGAGCTGGAGCAGCGCTTCCTTGACGGCGCGGCCGCCGTGGCCGACCGCTCGCGCGCCATGGCCAAGGCGCTGTATGGCCAGGACATCCCCTATGTCCTGCTGATGCACGCCGGCGCCTTCGACGCTCGCATGACGCCGCGCCTGTTCAAGCTCTATCGCGACAAGGGCTTCGGCTTCACCACGCTTGAGACGGCGCAGAAGCATCCTTTCTATCGGACAGACATCGATCCCAGCCTGCCGCCCCAACCCACGACGCCGGAGACGGCGATGAAGGCCAAAGGCCTACCGGTTACGCCCGGTCCGGTGGACCTGAAGGCGCTCGAAGCCATGTGCCGCTAAGGTTTCAACGCCGCAACAAATTCGCTGCTGACAACAGCCACGCGCCCGCATAGCGTCCCGCGCCATGAAAACGCCCTCGCTCACGGCGCTCGCGGCCGTCCTCGCCCTCTCCTCGCCCGCTCTCGCGGAAAAACTCACCCCCGAACGCATCTTCGCCGATCCCAGCCTTTCCGGTCCGACGGCCAAGGGCGTGTCGCTGTCGCCGGACGGCAAGCGCGTGACCTACCTGAAGGGCAAGCCCGAGGCGGCCAATGTTCAGGACCTGTGGGCGGCCGACGTGAAGGGCGGAGAACCCTATCGCCTGATCGACTCCGCGGCCCTGTCCTCGGGCGCCAAGGAGCTGTCCGAAGCCGAGAAGGCCCGCCGCGAACGCGCTCGCGTCGCCGCCACCCGCGGCATCGTCGAATACAGCTGGGACAAGCAGGGTCGCTTCATCCTGGTGCCGCTGGACGGCGACCTCTATTTGGACAGCGTCGCCGACGGAAAGGTCACGCGCCTGACGGAAACGCCGGGCGACGAGGTCGACGCCAAGGTCTCGCCCAAGGGCGGCTACGTCTCCTACGTCCGCGACCAGAACCTCTATATCAAGACGCTGGCTGGCGGGGCCGAGACGGCTCTGACCACCGACGGCAAGGACGCCCTCTCGTTCGGGACCGCCGAGTTCATCGCCCAGGAGGAGCTCGACCGCTTCACCGGCTACTGGTGGAGCCCGGACGAGGCCCGCATCGTCTACACCCGCGTCGATGAGAGCGGCGTGGACATCGTGCCGCGCGCCGACATCGGCCCCAGCGGCGCGACCATCGTCAACCAGCGCTATCCGCGCGCCGGCCGCCCCAACGCCGTGGTCGAGCTGTTCGTCCGCGACCTGGCTTCCGGCAAGGTGACCGCGCTGGACCTGGGCGCGAACAAGGACATCTACCTGGCCCGGGTCGACTGGTCGGCCGACGGCAAGACCATCTACGTGCAGCGTCTGACGCGCGACCAAAAGACCCTGGACCTCATCGCCTTCGACGCCGCCACGGGCCAGGGCCGCGTGATCCTGACCCAGACCGATCCGCACTACATCGAGGTCGCCGACGACTTCCAGCCGCTGCGGGACGGCTCGTTCCTGTGGTCGTCGGAGCAGGACGGCAACCGCCACCTCTACCGCTACGCCGCCGACGGCAAGCTGGTCGCCCAGGTCACCAAGGGCGACTGGCCCGTCTCGGCGCTGGAAGGCGTCGACGAGGCGCGCAAGGTGGCGATCTTCACCGCGTCGATGGACACGCCAATCGAACGTCGCCTTTACGAGGTCAGCTACGTCAAGCCGGGCAAGCCCAAGGCCCTAACCGCGGCCGGCGGCTGGTGGAAGGCCAAGGTGGCGGCCAACGGCGGCGCCTTCGCCGGCACCTACGATGACCCCAAGACCCCGCCCCGGACCGCGCTCTACTCGGCCGATGGCAAGCGCGTGCGCTGGATCGAGGAAAACAAGCTGGCCGAGGGACATCCCTACTGGCCGTACGCCTCGACCCTGCCGGTTCCGGAGTTCGGCAACCTGAAGGCGCCCGACGGCGAGACCCTTCACTACGAGATCCTTAAGCCGACGAACTTCGACCCGACCAAGAAGTATCCGGCCATCGTCTCGGTCTATGGCGGTCCGCACGCCCAGCGCGTGATGAAGGGCTGGCATAGCCCGTCCGAACGCACCTATCTCGAAGCCGGCTATGTGATCTTCAAGCTGGACAATCGCGGCAGCGGCAACCGTTCGGCTAAGTTCCAACGCGCCCTGGACCGCCGCATGGGCACGGTCGAGGTCGAGGACCAGCTGCGGGGCGCCAAGTTCCTGGCCGGCCTGCCCTATGTCGATCCCGACAAGCTGGGCGTCATGGGCTGGTCGTACGGCGGCTTCATGACCCTGATGCTGATGACCGCCGAGAACACCCCGTTCAAGGCGGGCGCGGCGGGCGCTCCGCCGACCGAGTGGAGCCTCTACGACACCGCCTATACCGAGCGCTACATGGGCAAGCCGGACGAGAACAAGGCCGGCTACGCCTATGCGGACATCAACACGCGCCTCGACAAGCTCAAGCCTGGCAGCCTGCTGCTGCTGCACGGCATGGCCGATGACAACGTGATCCTCGAGAACAGCACGCGCGTCATCGCGGCTTTGCAGAAGAAAGCCGTCCCCTTCGAGATGGCGCTCTATCCCGGCGAGCGTCACAGCGCCGGCAGCGGCAAGTCCAAGGGTCTCAGCGTGCTGAAGACCCACCTCGACTTCTTCGACCGCAAGCTGAAGGGCGGCCAGTAGGCCACTCTCACCCGCGCGGTTTAGGCCGCGCGGGCCCCGCGGCGACATGCGGCGCCGGAAGGACCCCGTGTCGCAGCGCCATCGGCTGTCTTAACCACTACTCTTGTCCTCAGGTTGTGAGGCAAGACCATGCGCAAGACCCACGCTGACGCCGTTGAATGGCTGATCGAGACCGTCAAGGAGGCCCTGGAGAACGGGACCGCGACCGAGGACGATCTGCAGGAATGGCTGCTGGCCGCCGTGCTCCTCGAGGAGATGGCGGTCGAGGAAGAAGCCGAGGCCCGCGCCCTGGGCGCTTGGATCGAGCCGTCCTCGACGATTCACTAGCGCTCGGCTCAAGCCGGCTTGACTTCCGTAGCGAAAGAAAACGAACTTTCGCTTCATGACGACCTACACCGAGCTTCTGGCCAGCATCACCGCGATGGAGACGGGCTTCGCCGCCCATGTCACCGACGACTGGAAGCAGGGCCGCACCACCTACGGAGGGCTCTCGGCCGCCCTCTGCGTCGAGGCGGCTCAGCGGACATTCCCGGACGCCCCGCCGTTGCGCTCGGGCCAGTTCGCCTTTGTCGGCCCGGCGGCGGGCGAGCTGTCGATCCAGGTGACGACGCTGCGGCAGGGCAAGTCGACCCTGTTCGCCAGCGTCGACCTCGTCGGCGAGCAAGGCGTCGCCACCCACGCCACCCTGACCTTCGGCTCGGCCCGCGAGTCGCACCTGTCCTACGAGGACGCCCGACCAGTGCGAGCCGTTCCACAAGGGCGACACCAGCATGGCGCCCAGCTTCGTCCGGCAGTTCGACTTCCGCGTCGCGGGCGGCGGACGGCCGGGGACCGGCGAGCCCCCGGAATACCTGTTGTGGATCCGCCATCGCGACGCGGCCGCGACCTCGCTCTCGGCCCTGATCGCCCTGGGCGACGCCCCGCCCCCGCCGGCCATGACCCTGTTCCGCCAGTTCGGCCCGATCTCGACCATGACATGGTCGCTGGACGTCGTGGGCCTGCCCGATCCGGATGACGACGGCTGGCGCCTGCTGCGCAGCAAGGCCGAGACGATCGGCCATGGCTACTCGACCCAGGAGATGCAGGTCTGGGACGCCAAGGGCCGGCCCCTGCTCCTGGCGCGGCAGAACGTTGCGGTGTTCGTCTAGATCGCGACAGGTCGCGTGTTCGAGGCTTGGCGAACGCGCAAATTTGCCCCCATGCTCCCGCCTCGGCCGCCAGAGTCGCGGTCCGCGTTAGGGGAAACGTCCATGACCAAGATCGCCTGCCTCGCCGGCGCGGCCACGCTCGCCCTCCTGGCCACGAGCGCTCACGCCCAGTCGGCGGAAGAGGCGACCAAGACCGCCCTGGCCGCGATCCAGGACAAGAACCCGACCCTCCATGCGGTGATCGCCACGAACCCCAACGCCTTGGCCGACGCCAAGGCGCTCGACGCCGAGCGCAAGGCCGGCAAGGTCCGCTCGGCCCTACACGGGGCCCCGATCCTCCTGAAGGACAATATCGAGAGCGCCGATCCCCTGCCGACCACCGCCGGCTCGCTGGCGCTGAGGGACAACATCACCGGCCGCGACGCGCCGATCGCCAAGCGCCTGCGCGACGCGGGCCTGGTCATGCTGGGCAAGGCCAACCTGTCGGAATGGGCCAACATCCGCTCCAGCAAGTCGATCAGCGGCTGGAGCGCGGTCGGCGGCACGGTGCGCAACCCCTACGTCCTGGATCGCAGCGCCTGCGGCTCGTCCAGCGGCTCGGGCGCGGCGGTGGCGGCGGGCCTCGCGCCGCTCGCCATCGGCACCGAGACCGACGGCTCGATCACCTGTCCCGCGGCGATCAACGGTCTGGTCGGTCTCAAGCCCACCGTAGGCCTGGTCTCGCGCACCCACATCGTGCCGATCAGCCACAGCCAGGACACAGCCGGCCCGATGACCACCACGGTCGAGGACGCGGCCAAGGTGCTGACGATCATCGCCGGCTCCGATCCCGCCGACCCGGCGACCAAGGACGCCGACGCGCGCAAGATCGACTATGCCAAGGGCCTCTCCAAGGACGCCTTGAAGGGCGTGACTCTCGCCGTGGCGCGATTCTACACCGGCTACTCGCCCAAGACCGACGCGGTGTTCGAGCGCGCGCTGAAGGACCTCCAGGCCCAGGGCGCGACCCTGGTCGACGTGAAGGAGTTCGACGAAGGCCCGATCGGCAAGGCCGAGGGCGTGGTGCTCTACACCGAGCTGAAGGCCGATATGGCCAGCTACCTCGCCTCGACCGATCCGAAGAAGGTCCCCAGCCGCACGCTGGCCGACCTGATCGCCTTCAACAGAGCGACGCCGAAAGAGTTCGAGTGGTTCGGTCAGGAGAGCTTCGAGAAGGCCGAAAAGACCAAGGGCCTGACAGATCCCGACTACCTGAAGGCCCTGGCCGACTCCAAGCGGCTGGCCGGTCCCGAAGGCATCGACAAGATCCTCAAGAACACGGGCGCGGTCGCCATCGTCGCCCCGACCACGGGCCCTGCCTGGACCATCGATCCGCTGAACGGCGACAACTATGGCGGCTCGGCCACCACCCTGCCCGCCGTGGCCGGCTATCCGCACCTGACCGTGCCGATGGGCGACGTCACCGGCCTGCCGGTGGGTCTCTCCTTCATCGGCCCGGCCTGGAGCGAAAAGCTGCTGCTGAACCTCGGCTACGCCTATGAGCAAGCGACGCATCACCGCAAGCCGCCGAGCTTCCTGAAGACGATCGCTCCGTAAACCGCGTCCAAGGCCGGCTACGGCCTGAGCCCCTAGCTCCGCGGCCCTTGCATTGCGACGACTCACGTCACATATGTTGTTACATGAAAAGAAACAGTCGCCTTTCGGTCGCCCTGCACGTGCTGCTGCACATGGCCGAACGTGCGGGCCAGCCCATGACTTCCGAGGAGATGGCCGCGTGCGCCGGCACGAATCCCGTCGTCATCCGCCGCACCTTCGCGGGCCTGCGAGAGGCAGGGATCGTCACATCGACCAAAGGCCACCACGGCGGCTGGCGCTTGGGACGGAGCCTGGCCGACGTCAGTCTGGGCCAGATCCAGGAGGCCCTGGACGAGCCCGTCCTGGCCATGCCGCCGCCTCCCGAAAGCCCAGGGTGCCTAGTCGAGCAAGCCGTCAACCGTCAGCTCGACCAGGCGGTGCTTGAGGCGAACCAAGTGCTGGCCCGGCGCCTCGCGACGATTTCGCTGGCCGACCTCGCCGCCGAAGTCGGCCCGATGAGACATTCGGCTCACGGAGATCAAGACCATGTTGCATGACGTCATCGTCGTGGGCGGCGGATTCGCCGGACTTTCCGCAGCGATGCAGCTTGCCCGGGCCCGGCGACGCGTGCTGGTGGTCGACGCGGGCCTGCCACGCAACCGCTTCGCCGAGGCTTCCCACGGCTTCCTCGGGCAAGACGGCAAGCCGCCATTCGACATCCTGCGCCAGGCCGCCTGCCAGGTCGCGGCCTACCCCACGGTGGAAATCGCGCGAGGCGAGGCGTTGAAGGCGCTGCGTGATGAGAACGGAGGCTTTGGCCTTCAGATCTCGGACGGGCGCAGGGCGAGAGCTCGGCGGCTCGTCTTGGCCACCGGCGTGGCCGACACCTTGCCGGACCTCGCCGGTCTGAAGGAGCGCTGGGGCGCCACCGTTCTGCATTGTCCCTATTGCCACGGCTACGAGGTGAGAGACCGGCCGTTGGGCGTCTTGGCCAACCACCCGATGGCCGCGCACCAAGCCGCCATGATCCCCGACTGGGGGCCGACCACCCTGTTTACGCAAGGCCGCTTCGAACCCGACGAGGAACAGCTGTCCCTTTTGAACGCGCGCGGCGTCACAATCGAACGCCAGCCGGTTGTCGAGCTCTTGGGAAGCGCCCCTACTCTGGACGCCGTGCGCCTGGCCGACGGTCGCGTCGTGAGCATCAGCGCCCTGTTCGTCGCCCCGTCCACCCGCATGGCCAGCCCCTTGGCCGAGCAACTAGGCTGCGCTTTCGACGATGGTCCGCTGGGCCCGATGATCCGCACCGACGATTGGAAGGCGACCAGCACTCCAGGCGTGTATGCAGCGGGCGACGCGGCGCGGGCCATGCACAACGCCACCCTAGCATCGGCCGACGGCGTCTTGGCCGGCGTCGGCGCGCACCAGTCCCTGATCCGGGACGTCCAGTTCGCGGCCTAGAACCGGCGTCCAAGGAACACGGACCTCCCCGACGCTTGTCGGAAAGGCCCGCCCCCTCACCGCCCCGTCGGCATGTCCTTGAACGCCACGTCCTTGTCGACGCGGACGTCGCCGGGCAGACCCAAGACCCGTTCGGCGATGATGTTCTTGAGGATCTCGTCGGTGCCGCCGGCGATGCGCAGGCCGGGGGCCCACATCAGGCTCTGCTGGAACGCCGCCTCGGCCGGGGCCTGGTCGGGATCGACGAGGATGCCGTACTGGTCCTCCATCTCGACGGCGGTGTTGGCCAGCTCCTGCAGCTGGTTGGCCGAGATGATCTTGCCGATCGAGCTTTCCGGACCCGGGGTCTGGCCGCGCGACAGGGCGGTCATGGTGCGGAAGCGGGTGAACTTCAGCCCCTCGGACTGCACGTACCAGTCGGCCAGCTTGTCGCGGAAACCCTGGTCCTTCAGGGCCGGACCCGCGACGCCCGACAGCTCGCGGGCCAGCTTCATGATCTCGCGATAGTTCGGACCGGCCGAGCCGCCGACCGCCAGGCGCTCGTTCATCAGGGTGACGAGCGCCACCTTCCAACCGTCACCCACTTCGCCCAGGCGCTGGCTGTCCTTGACGCGCAGGTCGGTGAAATAGACCTCGTTGAACTCGCGCCCGCCCGACATCTGGTGGATCGGCCGGCACTCGACGGCGGCGTCGCGCATGTCGATCCAGAACATGGTCAGGCCCTTGTGCTTGGGCACGTCGGGGTCCGTCCGCGTCAGCAGGATGCCGTAGTCGCAATAGTGCGCGCCGGTGGTCCAGACCTTCTGGCCGTTGATCACCCACTCGTCGCCGTCCTTGACCGCGCGGGTGCGCAGCGCCGCGACGTCCGAGCCGCCGGCGGGCTCGGAGAACAGCTGGCACCACACCTTCTCGCCCGAGGCCAGCGGCGGCAGGTATTGCCGCTTATGCGCCTCGGAGGCGTAGGCCATCATGGTCGGGCCGCACATGCCATGGCCGATGATGAACAGGCCTGAGAGCTTGCCGAACGGCCCCTCCTCCTGCTGCCAGATCACGCGCTCGATCGGTGAAGAGCCGCGGCCGCCATAGTCCTTCGGCCAGTGCAGACACGCCCAGCCTGCGTCGGCCTTCTTCTTCTGCCAGGCCTTGGCGACCTCGAGAATGTTGGCGTCCTTCAGCGCGGTGCGGCCGAGCGAGCTCGCGCGCAGTTCGTCCTCATACTGCTTCGGCGCATTGGCTGATATCCAGGTACGGGCTTCGGCGCGAAACGCAGCCTCCGGTGGGGTGTCATCGAAGTTCATGGCTTCATCCCTCTCTTCTCGTCATTCCGGGGCAATGCGAAGCATTGAACCCGGAACCTCGAGATT
>CAKZJK010000397.1 GCA_936942565.1 uncultured Caulobacter sp.
GTGATGGATCTGGGCCCCGGCATTCGCCGGGGAATTCGGAAAGATAGGAAATCGAGTCAGCGGACCACGGTCGGCCTTGATCGCGCTCTGGTCATGGCCCGATTAATCTGGGATTCTGATTCGACGACCCGCTGGGGCAGCGACCCGTTTTGATGACTTCGTATGACCTGATCCTCGCGGCGACGGCCGGGGCGGTTTGCCTCGCGCTTTGCGTCGCCCTGTGGGCGTTCGGCCAGCGGCGAGGCTTCGAGGCGCGGATCGCGGCGCTGAAGGCCCGCCTGGCCCTGCAGGGCGGCGACGCCGAGGCGCCCGCCTGGGTCGAGGCCTTCGACTCCGCCGTCATCGCCGTCGAGGGTGGCCGCGCCAGCCTGATGGCCGGCGGCGAGGGGCTCGCCGCCTGCGCCCAGGTGCTGGGCGTGTCCACGGACGTGCGGGCGGTGGTCGCGGCGCTGGGCGGCGCCGATCCCGATCATGCTCACAAGCTCACCGCCCTGTTCGAGCGCGGCCAGTCCTGCGCCTTCGACGCGCGCGGGCGCGGCGGCTGGGTGTCGGTCGAGGGCCGCGCGGCGGGCGCCATGGCCTGGCTGCGCCTGGCGCCGGTCAGCGGCCACGACGCGGGCCTGCCCTCGGCCGCCCGTTTCGCCGCTTTCGTCGACAGCGTGGTCGAGCCGGCCTGGATCGCCGGGGCCGACGGCCAGGCGGTCTGGGGCAACACCGCCTTCGTCCGCGCCGTGGGCGCCAGCGCCGCCTCCGCGCCGGCCCTGCTGGGCAAGAGCTTCGACCGCGCTCTCGACGGCATGGTCATCGAGGCCGCCGAGAAGGGCGAGCGCCGCGAGGCGATCCGCTGGGTCAATCTGGAAGGCCGCCGCCGCGCCTTCCGCCTGTCGGCCCAGCCTCTGGAAGGCGGCGGGGTCGGCGTGTTCTGCGCCGACGTGACCGAGATCGAGGACGTCCGCGACGCCTTCAAGAAGCATGTCGAGGCCCACGACGAGACCCTGAACCACATCGCCGAGGCCGTGGCGATCTTCAGCGCCACGCGTCGCCTGTCGTTCCACAACACCGCCTTCGCCGAGCTTTGGGGCCTGGAGCCGGCGTGGCTGGCCGACCGTCCGACCCATGGCGAGATCCTCGACCGCCTGCGCCAGCGCCGCCGCCTGCCCGAGACGATCGACTACGCCGGCTGGAAGGCCGCCGAGCTGGCGCGTTACGAGAGCCTCGGGCCCCAGGCCGACGACCTCTGGCACCTGCCCGACGGCCGCACGCTGAAGGTCGTGCGCCAGCCGCACCCGCTGGGCGGCATGCTGCTGATCTATTCCGACATCACCGGCGAGCTGCGCCTGAAGGCGCAGTACAACGCCCTGATCCAGGTGCAGCAGGCGACGCTGGACAAGCTGAACGACGCCGTGGCCGTGTTCGGCTCGGACGGGCGCCTGCGCCTGCACAACGAGGCGTTCGAGACCTTCTGGAACGTCACCCCGCACGCGCTGGAGGCGGCCGGCGACTTCGAGGGCGTGGTCGAGCTGTGCGTCCCGCGCCTGCACGACCTGGCCTTCTGGCGCGAGTTGAAGGGGCGGGTCGCCGATCCCGATCCGCAGATGCGCGCGCCGACCTCGGGCGAGGTGCGCACCTCGGACGACCGCATCGTCGTCTATCAGAGCCGCCCGCTGCCGGACGGCGCCACCATGCTCACCTTCCAGGACATCACCGACACCGAGAATGTCGAGCGGGCCCTGCGCGAGAGCAACGATGCGCTCGAAGCCGCCGGGCAGATGAAGATCGACTTCGTCCAC
>CAKZJK010000398.1 GCA_936942565.1 uncultured Caulobacter sp.
CCAATCTTCTGGCCCTGAACGCCGGCGTCGAGGCGGCCCGCGCGGGCGAGGCCGGTCGCGGCTTCGCCGTCGTCGCCCAGGAGGTCCGGGCCCTGGCCCAGCGCTCGGCCGACGCCGCCAAGGAGATCAAGACCCTGGTCACCGACGCCTCCGACAGCGTGCAGAGCGGCGTGGGCCTGGTGGTGCGTGTCGGCGAGGAGCTCGGAAACGTCGTCGACCACTTTGGCCGCATCGAGGACCTGATCAACGACATCGCCTCGGCCGCGCGTCAGCAGGCGACGGGCCTGGCCGAAGTCAACACCGCCGTCGGCCAGATGGACCAGGTCACCCAGCAGAACGCGGCCATGGTCGAGGAGACCACCGCCGCCAGCCACACCTTGACCCGCGAGGCCGGAGAGCTGGGCGCGCTGCTCAAGCGCTTCCAGGTCGGCGAAGAGGCGACGACGGCTCAGGCGAAGCCGGCCCAGCGCGCCCGCCCGGGCCAGGAGATCCAGGCGGCCTAAGGCCTACATCCGCTCCGGCGCTTCGATGCCGAGCAGGTCCAGGGCCAGCTCCAGCTGGCGCAGGGTCGTCTCCGCCAGCGCCAGGCGCGAAGCGCGCAGGGCGTCGCCGTCGGCGCTCATGATCGGGCAGGCGGCGTAGAACTTCGAGAACGACTGGGCCAGCTTGTAGGCGTGCTCGGCGACGAAGTTCGGGGCCTTCTTGTCGTAGGCCTCCTGCAGCGCGCCCTCGAAGGCGTCGAGCAGCATGGCCAGGTCCCGCTCGGCTTGCTCGCCGATGATGATTTCGCCCGCCGTGGCGCCGGCCTCGGCGGCCTTGCGCAGCACGCTCTTGATGCGCACCGACTGGTACAGCAGGTACGGCCCGGTCTTGCCCTCGAAGCTGGTGAAGCGGTCGAGATCGAAGACGTAGGAGGTGCCGCGGAAATTCTGCAGATCGGCGAACTTCAAGGCCGCGACGCCGACCTTGTGGGCCGTCTCCTCGAAAGCCTCTTCGGAGAGCTCGGCGCCGAGGCCGGCTTCGCGCAGGCGCTCGCGGGCCTTTTCACGCGCCATCTCGATCAGGTCATGCAGCTTCAAAACACCGCCGGCGCGGGTCTTGAACGGCTTGCCGTCCGTCCCGTTCATGGTGCCAAAGCCGATGTGTTCCAGCGAGCCTTCCTGGGCGTAGCCGGCCAGGTAGGCGGCGCGGAACACGGTCTCGAAGTGCAGGGCCTGACGCTGGTCCACGCAGTAGAGGATCAGGTGCGGATCGAACGACTGGCGACGGTCCAGGATCGTGGCCAGGTCGGTCGTGCCGTACATGGCCGAGCCCTCGGACGAGACCACCAGCAGCGGCGGCACGTCCTGCTTGTCGTCCTCGCGGGCGACGCGGACGATGCGGGCGCCCTGGTCCTCGACCAGCAGGCCCTTGGCCTCCAGCTCTTCGACCATCGGTCCGATCAGGTCGTTGGCGTCGCTCTCGCCCTTCCAGAGGTCGAAGTCGACGCCCAGGGCGTGGAACTCGCGCTCCAGGGCCACGCGGCTGACCTTGACGAAGTGTCTCCACAGCACACGGTAGCCGTAGCGGCCGTTCTGCAGCTCGGCGGTCGCCTTGCGGGCGCGCTCCTTGAACGCGGCGTCTTCCTTCTGGCGCAGCGAGGCGGCCGGATAGATGCGGTCGAGGTCGGCCAGGCTGATGCGGACGTCGAGTTCGGCGTTCAGCGCGGCCACATCGGCCGGATCGGCGTCGGCCGCGGTCTCGGGCAGCTTGTCGACCAGGGCGGCGATCGCGGCGTCCTCGTCGAGGATGGCGCTGATCAGGAGGCCCATCTGGAAGCCCCAGTCGCCGAAGTGGGCGTCGCCCAGCACCTCGTCGCCGCGGAAGCGGTACAGGCGCTTGATCGACTCGCCGATGATCGAGGCGCGCAGGTGGCCCACGTGCATCGGCTTGGCGACGTTGGGGCCGGCATAGTCGATCAGCACGCGGCGCGGGGCGTCCAGCACCTGGGCGCCCGTCCGAGCATCGGCGGCGATCTCGCGCGCGCGCACCGACAGGGCCTCGTCGCTGACTCGCAGGTTGATGAAGCCGGCGCCGGCGATCTCGACCGATGCCAGGCGCGGATCGGCCTTCAGGATCTCGACCACCTGCGTGGCGATCTCGCGCGGATTGCGCTTGGCGCTCTTCGCCGCCGCGAGGGCGCCGTTGCACTGGAAATCGGCCAGGTCGGGACGGTCGGACGCGGTGACGCGTCCGAATTCGGGAGGAAGTCCGGCGGCCTGGAACGCGGCCGAAGCCGCCTCGCTCAGGGACCGCTTCAAATCGTTCATTGCTTGGTGGAAGTCCCTGGTTGAACCTGACCGGCCTGGACGCGGAAGCGCTTGCCGTCACGGTTGAAGGCCGCCATTTCCGGCGTCACGTCAAAGCCGATCAGCACTTCGAAATTGCCGCCGCTGACCTTGGCGTCGGCGCGCGGGATGGTGATCTGCTCGAGGGTCTCGGTGGCGTAGACCCGATCCTGACC
>CAKZJK010000399.1 GCA_936942565.1 uncultured Caulobacter sp.
AGCGCGATCGTCTTCGAATACCGGCAGTCGGTTGGTCTTGGTCTGCTTCACGCCCGCGACGCTCGCGCCCTGCGCCTTGGCCAATTCATTGGAGAGGTCGTGATACTTCCCCAGGTAGTGGCCATGCGCCTGCCGGGGGTTGTCGGCGCCGCGGACGGCTTCGACGCGATCGAATAGCACCGTGTCCAGTTCGCCGAATTGGATGCCCCAGATCAGCGGCAGGCCAATGCCGTCGACCTGGAAGTTGGTGATGTCGAAGCCGCGGGAATTGTAATAGGTCCGATCGGTCTCGACTCGTTCGACGTTCACGCCCGTGATCTGGGCCAGCAGCTGGTGGACGTCGGTCAGGGCGAAGTCATGGATCCGGCCCTGGCCGATCAGGGTCACCGATTGCGGCGTTTCACGCAGGCTCATGTCCAGGCCCGTCACCGCCGAGGTTCGTGTCCGCGCCCCGGTGATCACCACGCGATCCACCTGATTGGCGTCAGCGACGTCCGCGCCGGTTTCCGCGGCGACGGCGAAGCTTGACGCGCCGGCGCAGGCCAAGGCGGCCCCGCCCAGCAGCAGGGCGCGGAAGGTGGGAAGCATGGGAAACCTCAATGCGAACGATAATGATTCGCAAAATCATCTATCGGTCGGGATTGGCGGTGTCAAACCGGGCCGGCCCTTAAGGCCTCGCGCTCGGAAGCAGAAGCACCGTCACGGCGAGAGTCAGCAGCGCCGCCGCCGTGGTCAGGGCCACGGTGCGGGCGGCCCCTCGCGCGAACACGTCGTAGGCGCGGGTCTGGATGAAGACGCTGACGGCCGTGGGCGCCGCCGCCAGCAGGGTCGCTCCGGCGCGGAAGGCCAGTGGCGCGGGCGTCAGCCCGATGGCCAGCCAGGCTAGAACCGGAAACAACGCGAGCTTGGCGACGGCCGCCGTGACGACGGGGCCGTTGCGAGGCGTGGCCTCGCTCCCGGCTTCGCGCAGACCCAGGGCCGCGCCGAGCGCGACGAGGCCGACCGGGCTGCCCGAGGCGGCCGCGAGCGCCAGGGCGCGATCCAACGCCTCGGGCGGCTTGGCCTTGAGCAGGGCCAGGGCGACGCCGGCCAGGGCGGCCGCGACGACGGGATTGCGGAACGCCTGCAGGATCGAGCGCCACACCGAGCGGCCGGCCGCCCAGCCGAGCAGGCCCACGCCGGCGGCCGACAGGACCACGAAATCGACCGCCACGACGCCGGCCACCAGGCGCGCGGTCTCCGCGCCGAAGACGGCCGCGGTGATGGGCAAGGTCAGGAAGGCGCTGTTGCCGACCCCGCTGGCGATCCCCGCGCCGGCTGCCTCGGCCTTGGTCCAGTTCAGCGCCCGGCCGAGGATGACGACCGCCGCCATGACGGCGAGACCCGCCACGGCGTAGGCCGAAAGGCCGGCCGCCAGATCGGGTCCCGGGCGACCCAGGCGCGACAGGGAATGCAGCAATAGGGCCGGAAAGCCGATCCAGTAGACGTACAGCGACAGGCCGCGCGCCTGATGAGCGTCCAGCAGGCGCAGGCGGGTCAGGGCCAGCCCGGCTCCGACCAACAGGAAGAACGGCCAGACGCGGCCAACAACATCGGCGACGAGAGCGATCAAGAACGGACCCTCAGCCCTGACGCTCGTCGGTCGGCAGGCGGATGTGCACCAGCTTCCAGGTGAACAACGCTCGGCGCTCGAACGTGAAGACCGTCGTCTTGCCGCGCGCCTCGGGGCGTCCCACCGCGATGCGCACGCGGTTCGGATCCCAATAGGCGATGGTGGGATGGGGACCCTTGATGGCTCGCTTGAGCGCCTCGCCCGACGAAGGAGCCGCTGGCGCCGCGCCCGGCGGATAGCCACGCGTCAGGGCGGAAAAGCCGGACACCGTCAGATAGCGATCGACCTTGGGCTCGGGCGGGGCGAGC
>CAKZJK010000400.1 GCA_936942565.1 uncultured Caulobacter sp.
GACGCGATGCTCTGGATCTCGCCGGTGAAGCCCGCCTGCGAGGCCGACTCCTTGCCGTCCTTGAACTCGACATAGCGGCTGGCGTCGTACAGCACCTTCACGAAAGGGCACGGACCGGCGTTGCGCAGCTGCCGCAGCGGCGCCTTCGGCTGGTTCCACTCCTCGTCGCGCTTCTTCTTCTTGGCCGCCTGGTCGTCGTCGCCGCCTTGGTCCCCGCCGGGGCCGCGCTGGGCGTAAGCGGCCGTCGCCGTGGTCGCGGCGATCGAAACGGCCATCAGGGCGCTGAGGGCGAGCGAAAAGGTGCGGCGCATGAAACGTCCGGTCCAACTAAAGGAGAGCCAAGCGGAGCCACAAAGCCCCTTCGGCGTCATGCAGCCTGATAAAGGCATATGCGTGACGTCGCAACGACGCAGACTCCTGGCGCCGGACGGCCGGAACCACTAGTTTCCGCGCCATGAACGCCGAGACCCCGATCCGTCGCCCGATCTCACTGCTGCTGGCCAGCCCGCGCGGCTTCTGCGCCGGCGTCGATCGCGCCATCCAGATCGTCGAGCGCGCGGTCGAGAAGTTCGGCGCGCCGGTCTATGTCCGCCACGAGATCGTCCACAACCGCCACGTGGTCGATCGCCTGAAGGCGATGGGCGCGGTGTTCATCGAGGAGCTGTCCGAGGCGCCCGACGATCGCCCCGTCGTGTTCTCGGCCCACGGCGTGCCCAAGTCCGTCCCGGCCGAGGCCAAGTCGCGCGAGATGATCTATCTCGACGCCACCTGCCCGCTAGTCTCCAAGGTCCATGTCGAGGCCCAGAAGCACTATGACGCCGGCCGCGAGATCGTGCTGATCGGCCATGCCGGCCATCCCGAGGTGATCGGCACCATGGGCCAGCTGCCCGACGGCGCGGTCACGCTGATCGAGGATATCAACGACGCGGCCGCGTGGATTCCGAAGGACGCCGGCAACGTCGCCTTCCTGACCCAGACGACCCTGTCGGTCGACGACACCGCCGAGATGGTCGCCCTGCTGCGCGAGCGCTTCCCCGGCATCGCCGCGCCGCACAAGGAAGACATCTGCTACGCGACCACCAACCGCCAGGACGCGGTCCGTCGCCTGGCCGAACAGGCCGAGCTCGTGCTGGTCGTCGGCTCCAAGAACTCGTCAAATTCGGTGCGCCTTAAGGAGGTCGGCCTGAAGGCCGGCGCCCGCGAGGCTCACCTGATCGACGACGCCTCGGGCATCGACTGGGCCTGGTTCGAGGGCGTCTCGCGCGTGGGCCTCACCGCCGGCGCCTCGGCGCCGGAAGACCTCGTGCAGGGCGTCATCGACGCCATCGCCGCGCGCTTCGACACGATGGTCGAGGAACTGGTCGAGGCGCGCGAGACGATCACCTTCAAGCTGCCCCGGCTTCTGACCGCCTAACAGCGGCTTGACCGGACGCGCCGCGTCGCGCATCCCCGCGTCATGGCCGTCTATACCGACATCACCGACGACGAACTCGCCGCCTTCCTCGAGGGCTACGACCTGGGCGCGCCGCTGGCGTTCAAGGGCATCGCCGAGGGCGTGGAGAACTCCAACTTCCTGCTGGAGACGGAGAAGGGTCGCTACATCCTGACCGTCTACGAGCGTCGGGTGAAGGCCGAGGATCTTCCGTATTTTCTGAACCTGCTGACCTGGCTAGCCGACAAGGGCTATCCCAGCGCTCGGCCGATCCCCGACCGCAAGGGCGCGACCCTGGCCAGCCTGCGCGGCAAGCCCGCCGCCATCGTCGAGTTCATGCCGGGCCTGTCGGCGCGCAAACCGACCGTCGCCCACTGCCGCGAGGCCGGCGAAGGCCTGGCCTGGCTGCATCTGGCCGGCGAAGGCTATCCCGCCCGCCGCGCCAACGACCTGGGCCAAGCCGCCTGGGCGCCGCTGTTCTCCAAGCACCGCAAGGCCGCCGAGGCGCTGAAACCGGGTCTGTCGGCGACCATCGACAACGACCTGGCGCAGCTGGCCCTGATGTGGCCGCGCAACCTGCCGACCGGCACGGTCCATGCCGACTATTTCCCGGACAACGTCTTCTTCCACTCGAACGGCAAGTTCGCCGCGACGATCGACTTCTATTTCGCCTGCGACGACGCCTACGCCTACGACCTGGCCGTGACGCTGAACGCTTGGTGCTTCGAGGCCGACGGCAGCTTTAACATCACCGCCGCCAAGGCCCTGGTGAACGGCTATGAGCGCCGCCGCCCTCTGAGCCCGGCCGAGAAGGAAGCCCTGCCGATCCTGGCGCGCGGCGCGGCCATGCGCTTCTTCCTGACGCGCCTGGCCGACTGGGGCGCGACGCCCGCCGGCGCCCTCGTCAAGCCCAAGGACCCGCTGGAGTACGAGCGCAAGCTGGCCGTCCACCGCGAGGGCCTCGTGCTGTTCGCATGACGCCCAAGGTCACGATCTATACCGACGGGGCCTGCAAGGGGAATCCTGGCCCCGGCGGCTGGGGCGCCATCCTGTTCTATGGCGACAAGAAGAAGGAAATCTGCGGCGGCGAGCCGGGGACGACCAACAACCGCATGGAGTTGATGGCCGCCATCCAGGCGCTGGAGCTCCTGAACCGTCCCTGCAAGGTCGAGCTGCACACCGACAGCCAGTACGTGATGAAGGGCATCCAGGAGTGGATCCGCGGCTGGAAGGCGCGCGGCTGGAAGACGGCCGACAAGAGCCCGGTCAAGAACGACGACCTCTGGAAGCGGCTCGACGCCGCGCGCGCCCGGCACGACGTCGACTGGCGCTGGGTCAAGGGCCACGCCGGCCATCCGCTGAACGAGCGCGCGGACGCCCTGGCCAATGAAGGCCTTCGCCAGGCCAATCCCCGCTTCGGCTAGAGACGCTCCGGTTCGGGCCCTTCGGCGAATGGCAGGCCCTCGTCGGCCCAGCCGGTGATCCCGCCGATCATCAGCTTCACCGGACGTCCCAGCCGCGCCAGCTTCAGCGCGGCGCGATCGGCGCCGTTGCAGTGCGGACCCGCGCAATAGACCACGAACAACGTGTCGGCGGGCCAGGCCGCCATGCGCTCGGGGGTAATCTCGATGTGTCGAAGGTGGAGCGCGCCGGGGACGTGGCGACGCGCATAGGCGTCGGGCGAGCCCACCACGTGCAGCAGGACGAAGTCGACTTCGCCGGCCTTCATCGCGGCGGCGACGTCGGCGCAATCGGTCTCCAGCGTCAGGCGGGCGGAGAAGTGGGCGGCGGCGACTTCCGACGCGGCGGCGGGGATCTCGGACACAAAGCTCATGACGGCCTCCGTTTTGCGAATGCCACGGACTTGCCTGGTCGGGGAAGCACGCGTTAGCTGGCAAGATTGACAT